>NZ_AZSV01000003.1:0-123742 GCF_000582595.1 Pseudomonas sp. BAY1663 | reverse complement strand
TCCCTGTCCCTTCGTTCTTCGCTCGGCGTCCATGCCTCGCGTCCCCCTGCGCGACACCTCCACTCGGCCTCCTGACGGGAACGGAGTCCGAGTTGCCTGGAAGACCGTTGATGCTTGCTTTGGCTTGGCTTTTTCTTTCTGTACGAACCATCAGGCAACTCCAAACGCCCCTTCAGGAGGGTGAGCGGAATCGTTGCGTAGGGGGTTGAGCGGCATGGACGCCGCGAGAGACGCGAAGGGACAGGGACATCCCTTCGCGGCGTGCCCTGGAGCGGCGATGGAGAGAACGAACCCCGGCGCAGCCGGGGCCGGATGCAGGGGCAAGACTTTTTGGTTCCTTTGGGCGGGGCCGGCCATCCGGCGACTGCCAAAAGGAACTCGCCCAGCAGGGCGAAACCAAGCATTCAAGCAGCTCGCTAAACGCCAATGAAAGCAAAACTTTCATTCAACACACCCAATCTTGCCAGTCCGGTGTCAATCCTTGCTTCCCCAACAAGACACGGCGCTCATCGATTTGCCGAGATCACCGCCGCGCCGGACCGTGGCTTGCGCTTGGGCAGGTAGCGCTTCAGCGACAGCGCCGGTGCTTCGACCAGATGCCAGGAAAACACCGCGAACAGGATACTGGCGAGCAGGCTCAGCGTCATGAACACCGGCAGGGGCAGGTCCGGCCCGGCCCAGTGCATGATCAACTGCTGGAGCGGAAAGCTGAAGATATAGATGCCGTAGGAGAAATCGCCGTACTTGCCGAAGCCCGACAGGCGCGGAATCTTCAGCTGTGCGAGGTAGAGGGTGAGATACGGCAGCGTCAGTGCATGCAGGGGTTGCCATAGCTCGGTGCGGGCGCTGAGCACGCTCAGGGCGAGCAGCGCCAGGGCGATCCGCCAGTTCCAGGGGATGTGCAGGCGGTACAGGTAGAACACCACGCCGAAGTAGAAGAATATGCCGAGCCGGGTGATTTTCCACAGCAGGTCGCCCTGCAGGCCGAGCTCCGGCAACAGGTAGAAATGCACCACGAACAACAGCAGCAACACGGCCAGCGCCATGCTGGCGAACACTTTCAGCAGACCGAGCAGCAGCACCGTCACGTACATCAGGGTTTCGTAGGGCAATGTCCACAGCGAGCCATTCACCGTATCCGGGAAGGGATTGGCCGCAAATACGCCCGGTAGATGGAACTGGGTGAACAGTGCCACGTTGCTGAAATAGGCCAGCGTCCTGCTGCTGCCCAGGTACTGGCCGAGTGGCAGTTGCGTCGCCAGCGGCCCGACCACCAGCATGGCGAACAGCACCGCGACGATGAGTGCGGGAAAGATCCGCAACGCTCGCTTCACGACGAACTCCAGGGCGCTGTGGCTGTTGCACCAGGAGCCGGCGATCAGGAAGCCGCTCATTACGAAGAACACGTGTACCGCGATGTCGGCGGTGTCGTAGCTGCCGCTGAACAGGCGCACCGGTTCGCTCATGCCGCGGCCGGACAGCCAGTAACTGTGCCCGACCACCACCAGCGATGCGGCAAGGAAGCGTAGGAAATCGAAGTTGTTTTCGTTGTGTTGCAGGGACCGCGTCTGCATCGGCATGGGCCTCTCGATCGATTCGGCCTGGTTCGCGGACGACCAGGTGGTGATGTCATTGCAGGGGGAAGGATTCATTCATGCCCAGGCTGCGGGTCTCGCCGTCGCGGATCGCCTGCTCTATGAGTTCCAGGCGTTCCGGCGTGCGGTGGCGTCGGGCGAACTGTCGTAGCAGGAAGAGGAAAAGCACGCGGTTGAGGTGGTACACCCAGGGCTGGGCGGCCCAGATGTGCTTGTCGAACCAGGCCTGGTTGCGTGCCGTGTAGTAGGCGCGCAAATCCGAATTGCCGAGCAGGAAGGCCTCATAGATGTTGCGGGTGTGCGCCTTGATGTTCCAGGACAGCTCCAGTTCGTCGATCACGGCCTCGGTGAACAGGTAGAGCTTGCCGCCGGCGGCGGTGATGCGCCGGGTGTATTCGGTGTCATCGGCATAGAGCACCAGCTCGCGTAGCGGCAGGCCGATGCTCTGGTAGAGGCTGCGGTGCGCCAGCATGCCTCCGTAAGGCGCGAAGGGGAGGCTGATGTCGTGCGCTGGCTTGCCCGCCGGCTTGCCCCAGGGCAGTCGCCGCCAGAGCTTGTAGGGCAGTTGGGCGACGTGAAAGCCGAAGTAGCTGGAGCGCGGCTGAATGGCGAACCGTGCCGGCACGCCCGTGGCGATGTCTTCCTGCTGGGTCGGGCGGAAACCCAGCACCGCGACCTGCGACTGGCCATGCTGCCGGGCGAGCCGTTCGAGCTCGCGGTGCAGGATCCGCACCGCCGAGGCGGTGGGGGCATTGTCGTCGTCCATCATCCAGATATATTCCGCGCCGGCCAGCAACGCGGCCTCCAGGCCCACGGCATAGCCATTGGCCGAGCCGGTGTTGCGTTCCAGCTCGATGAGTCGGACCCGTGCCGGCCAGCGTTCGAGCAACTGCTCGAGGGGGGCGCTGGAGGCATTGCTGACGACCAGCACCTGGCCGATCTCGTCGAAGGTGAGGGCCGTTTCGATCATGCGTTGCAGATAGGCCAGGCGGTCACCGTAGGTCACCGTCACGATCGTGGTCCGGCGCTTCAGCGGCTCCTCGCAAGGCATGAAGTCGATTATCTGCGCGCTCTGGCGGCGGTATTGGGCAAGGGGCTGGATCATCACGTGGCGGTTCCGTCAGGGCTGTTCGGGCGTGGTGAGCGGCGGGTGGATCGGATTCGCCGCAGGCATGGGGTCTTCGGCGGGGGCGAAGATTGAATGGAATATGCGGATGAAGCCGGCCCCCGGTGTGCCGTCCGGCGTATTCGGGAGCGGGATGAGTTCCGTGTACGAGTAGCCATCCGCCAGGACCAGCGAAATGCCGATCAGTCCTTCTTTGCTCATGCTGTGTTCCTCCCATCCGGGCGATACGGCCCTGATCAGAATGAATATCGTCTGTTGTCTGTCGGTTGCTGCAGGAACGAATCCGCCGCCGGATCGGCGAAGCGATGTCCCTGGTAGCTGGGTGTCTGGTCGCCGGATGGCGGGGTGCAGTCGGCTGCGGCCTGTGCGGATGACAGGCTGAAGGCGATCGTGCTCGGGGTGCTTTTCTGGCAGCCGTCGTTATCCGCCCCGGTATCGCGCGCAGGCGAAAAACGTGGGGTGCTGGTCAGCGACTCGGCCACCGGGGCGGCCCAGGCGGGGCAGGAAAGCAGCAGGGCGAAGCCCAGGGTGCGAGTGGCTCTGATCCAGAGCTTTACAGTATTCATCCTTGAATCCTCATGGGGGCGGTTGTGCTCAGGGGTGTTTCACGGCGATACCGCGGCCGGGTAGACCTGCACGTTGGGCGCTCGGGCAGGCAATGGTTCCTGGTTGTCGTAGAGCGCGGTCTCCCTGATGCGCGCTTCGACGAATGCCTGGATTTCCTGTTGAAAGCGGTCGATGGAGAAACGCTCTGCATTCCGGCGGCAGTTCTGCGGGCTGATGCGCAGGCGTTGCTCTTCGAACCTGGCCACGGCCGCGATGATCGCAGTGGTGGTCTGCTCGGGATAGAACACGCCGGTGGGGTGGGGATGGTCGAGGCCGCGTACGGTCTCCAGCACGCCACCACGACCGAAGGCGATGACCGGTGTCCCACAGGCCTGCGCCTCGATCGGTGCGATGCCGAAGTCCTCCTCGGCGGCGAAGACGAAGGCCTTGGCGCGCTGCATGTGCTGCAACAGCACCTCGAAGCTCTGGTAGCCGAGCAGGCTGACGTTGGCACCGGCGATCTCGCGGGCCTTGTCCATCTCCGGGCCGGCGCCGATCACCACCAGATGCTTGTCCGGCATGGCCGCGAAGGCTTCGATGATCAGCGGGATCTTCTTGTACGGCACCATGCGCGAGGCGGTGAGATAGAAATCCCCCTTTTCCTCATGCAGGAGGAACTGCTGGGTGGCCACGGGCGGGTAGATCACCGTGGACTGGCGCCGGTAGCTCTTGTTGATGCGCCGCCCGATGAAGTACGAGTTGGCGATGAATTCGTCGACGCCGCTGGCGGTGCGCTGGTCCCACATGCGCATGTAGTGCAGCAGCATGCGTGCGAGCTTGGCCTTGACGCCACGGTCCAGGCTCGCCTCGTGCAGGTACTGGTGCTGCATGTCCCAGGCATAGCGGATCGGCGAGTGCACATAGCTGATATGCAGCTGGTTGGGACCGGTCAGCACGCCCTTGGCCACGGCATGGCTGCTGGAGATGATCAGGTCGTAGGGCGACATGTCCAGCTGTTCGATGGCCAGCGGCATCAGCGGCAGGTATTTCTGGTAGTGGGTCCTGGCCTTGGGCAGTTGCTGGATGAAGGTGGTGGTGGCGTGCTTGCCTCCCAGATGGGCACGGTCTTCATCGGAGAGGAAATCGATGACCGCAAACAGATCGGCTTCCGGCCAGACTGCGCACAAGCTGGCGAGTACCCGCTCGGCGCCGGCATAAGTCACCAGCCAGTCATGAACGATGGCGATTTTCATTGGATGACCTTCCTTGTTCGAATGTATGAGGCAGCGCGTGCCTGTGGCCGCGGGGCAGGTGCGCATGGTCCTTTCAGCGTGAGTGCAGGCGTGCGAGTGGCTGCATGTCGCGTCGGCCGGTCAGCCGCTTGCCGAGGAGAATGAACGGTTGCTCCACCAGGTAGCGGCACAGCTGCGCGGCAGCCAGCGCCAGCAGCATGCCGAGTGTCGCGGTGATCAACGCGGCGGCGCCGCCATCGAGGCCCAGGCCGGTCGTCAGCCTGTGTGTCAGCTGCTGCAGCGCGGGCAGCAGCAGATAGAGCGAGTAGCTGATGCTGCCGAGCCAGATCAGCAGCGGGCTGTTCATCGGCAATCGACTGCTCAGCAGGCGGAACCCGGCGATGCCCAGGACATAGGTCAGCACGTAGCGCGGCCAGCTCTCGCCCGGGGTCGGTGCGGCGGCCCAGCCCGCGAGGAAGATCACCGGCAACACCACCCCATAGAAGCGCAGCGTATGCCGGGCATACTCCCGCGCGCGTCTGCGGGCGTAGCTGCTGCCTTCGTGCTGCGCCTCGTACCACACCGAGGCGAAGAACATCAGCGACAACACCAGTGGCAGCGTCACCGGCAGGTTCAGCATGAACAGCTGCCGGGCCAGCGCCAGCAACAGGGCCAGCGCGAGCAGCAGCAGGGCGACAGTGGAACGCAGGCTCACGCTGTGCAGCAGCCCGCTCCACTGGAGCCCCAGACACAGCAGATAGAACACCAGTACCACGGGCAAGGGCCCGTATTGCTCGAGCACCTCGAACGACGGGGTGGCGAGCGTTGCCGTGGCACCTGCGAACCAGCCCGCCGCAGGTCCGAGCATGGTGACGACGATCATGGTCGCCACGACATAGGCCGGGAACAGGCGCAAGAAACGGCGGACGAGGAAACGGTATGCATCGTCATGGCCGGCCCGCAGGCTGGCCGGCACGACGAAGCCGCTGATCAAGAGAAACCAGAGCATGCCCAGCAGCCCCGGATCCAGCACGTGCTGCAACAGCCATGGCTGGCCGAGCAGCGGCACGAACAGGGTCTGCAGTAGCACCAGCAACACTGCGCTGCCGCGCAGCGCGTCGATATGCGCCAAGCGTTCCATGGATAGCCTCGGTCGATGGACTGGAATGGGAGGGTGGAAAGCCGTTGCACCGTCATGCCGTGCAAGGCGGCGCGTTTGCCTAGGAGCGTTCGGAGGACCAGGCCGCGAGCCGTGGCTGGCCGCTCTTGCCGATCAGCGTCCGGTCGATCAGCTGTGAAACCTCCCGCGCCGAATGCTTCCAGCAATAGCGCCCGGCATTCGCCAGCCCCAGGGTGCGCAGGTCATTGCGCAGGGTGGCGTCCTGCAGCACGCGGCTCATGCAGCGGGCGATGTCCTCGATGTTCAGCGGTTCGAAATACAGCACGCTTTCCCTGAGCACCTCGGGGATCGACGCGGCACGTGCGGCGATCACCGGGCAGCCGCAGGCCTGCGCCTCCAGCGGCGGTATGCCGAAGCCCTCGTACAGCGAGGGGAAGACGAATGCCGTGGCGCCCCGGTATTGCTGCACCAGTTCGGCGTCGCTGAGGCGGCCGAGCATGCGTATGCGCTGGTTGCCGTTGACGCTGTAGTCCGGGGCCGAGAACACCGAGTGCGAGTCGCCGACGATGCGCAGTTCGACCTCGTCGAAACCTTCGAGGCTGAGGAAGGCCGCCACCATCCGCGTGAAGTTCTTGTGCGCGTTGGGCGAGGAAACGGCCAGCAGATAGGGTGTGGTGTGGCTTTCGGGCGCGCTGGCGCAGAGCGGGCGGAACGCCGGCGCGACGGCATTGGGTATCACGCAGATGTTCGCGCTCGGATAGCCGTAATAGCGCGAGATCTCCCGGCGGGAGAAGTCGCTGACCGTGATCAGCGCCTTGATGCGTTTGAGCAGCACGGGGGTGATCCCTTTGTAGAGGCTGCGAAAGAGGCGCGAGTAGCTTTCAGGGTGGCGGACGTAGGTGATGTCGTGGTGGGTGGCGATCTGGTTGCGATAGGCCAGCGGCGCGGTGTTGCACAAGGAAACCAGCGGCGGGTTGCCGTGGCGTGCCAGCCACAGCGGCAGGTCCAGTTGCTCCCAGAGATGGCCGGTGTTGCGGCCGATGCGGCGTACCTGCAGCCGGTCGGCGCTTTCGTGCATGCGGATGGCGTGCGGTGCGACGAACACCAGGTCCTTGCGCATGGCGCCGAGCTCCAGGCAGACCTGCTCGGCGAAACGTTGCACACCACGGGTTTCCTGGGTCAGGAAACGTGCGTTGATGACGATCATTGTCGGTGTTCTCCCTATGAAGGCATGGGCGATCCGGGGGGCCGGGCCCAAGGGGGCGGCTGCGGCGCCGCTTCGGGGGACGTACGGGGCTGGGGCGAAACTGGCGAAGCCTGGGTGGTTACGCGAACGCTCGGGGAATCGACGCGATCATTGTTCGGCCGGTACCGGTCGCAGGCTGATGATCTTCGGAAAGTCATCGAGCTCCACCGTTGCGCTACAGGCACTGCCGCTGGCCGGGCATTCCCAGCGCGTGGCGGTGGTGATCCGGCCGCGCCGAGGTCGGGCGGTATCCAGCAGTGCCAGCTGCCCGGCCTTGCCCTCGCTGGGCTGCAGCTCGACCGCGCGTGGCTTGCCGGCGCTCCAGGCCACCATCAGGTCATCGTCGCCACGGGCGAAGCGCAGCAGTACCACGTCTGCGATAGCGTGCTCGACCCGCCCACGAAATTCGTACTGGCTGGCGATTTCGCTGATGGCGGCGAGTACCAGGTAGGCCGGCTTCAGCGTGAAGTCCTGGCGGACTAGGCCGAAATTGTGCTCGCGCTCGCGCGGGTTGGTGCCATCGTTGCGGAAGTCGTACCACCACATCCCCTTGATGTTGGGCAACGTCCTGGCCAGGAAGAAGCTGCGGGCCAGGTAGGCGGCCTGCAGGCTTTCGTCGATGCCGCAGGCGCCTGGTGCGATGGCCAGGCCATTTCGGTCAGGTAGAGCGGCACCGGTCGTCCGGCGGCGCGGGTCAGCGTCTTGTCGACTTCGTCCATCCACTTGATCCAGGCTTCCGGGGTGTTGCGTCGCCAGCCCCGGCAGTGCACGTAGGGATGCAGCGACAAGCCGTCCAGCGACTGCATGACGCCATTCTCCAGGAGGCGCAGGGCGAACCCCGATTCGATGCCCTGGCTGGTCACCGCACCGGCGAGCACCTTCGCGTTCGGGTCGCGCTGGCGGATGATGCCCGCCGCATCGGCGATCAGGCGGGCGTAATCCTGGGTGAACTGCGGGTCTTTCGGGGCTTCCACGTCCCACTCGTTCCAGATTTCGTAGTACGCCACCCGGCCCTTGAACGTTTCGGCGAGGACGTCGACGTAGCGATTGAAGGCTGCCCTGACCGGCTCGCTGCGTGGTTTCTCGCCCTTGCCGTGGTACGGATTGCCGTAGCCGAGGATGAACTGGGTAGTCAGGCCATGTTCGGCCGTCACCGTCAGGTAGCGATGCCAGGATGGGTCGATTTTCAGCTGGCTGCGCTGGCGCTCGACATAGGCCCAATGGGCATCGGTGCGTACGGACGTAATGCCAGCGTCGCGCATCATCGCGTAGGCACGGCCGCTGGGGTCGCCCTTGTGCAGTTCATGCGCGCAGACGCCGACGGTGAAGGGGGCATCGAGGGGCTGCGCCGAGCCATCGAAGGACAAGCCAAGCAGCCCGCCGAGCAGCGCTGCGTGCAGGGTAGAGCGCATATGAAACATCCGTGACCGTCCGTTCTCAGATCAGGCGTTGCAGTTCGGGAAGTCGCTGTGCCGCCAGGATGCCCGTCGGGGCTCGCGCCGGCGTCAGCACATGGGATATGGCCAGCCCGAGGAACAAGGTGGCGGTGGTCACTTCCAGCACATCGGTGGCCCAGGCCACCAGGCAGAGGCAGAAGACGATGGGCAGCAGCGCATTGCGCAGGCGCGGCCCCCGTTCCTGCAGGCGCAGCAGCAGTGGGAACAGCAACAGGTACAGCAGCACGCCGAATACGCCGAGCATCCCCCACAGGTACAGCGCGGTGTTGTCGGCGATGCTCAGCAGCTCCAGCCCCGGTACTCGATAGATCTGGCCGGCGCTGCCCACCACGCCCGAAGCCGGCTCCCCACCAGCCCCAGCCCTCGCCGGTGATCACCGCGATGAAATTCGGCCAGCTGTTGATCAGGCGGTCGGCGAAGGACGCCAGCAACGTGCCGTTGTTGGCCGCATTCGGGTCCAGGCTCAGCAGCAGGCTGGCGATCGGCAGCGCCAGGCCCGTCAGCACCGCGATGAGGAATGCCGAGGCGCTGGCGAAGCGGTATGCCGTGACGACCAGCATCAGCAGGGTCAGCGCATAGGCGGCCGCGGTGGACTTGTTGGTGGTCAGCACGATGCCGACCAGCGCAGCGGCATACAGCACCAGCCTGAGCAGCCGCGACCGGATGAAGGCGGCGATGAACAGGCTGTAGATGGCGATCATCACCGACAGGGCGGTGGACATCCGGGCGAAACCACCGATGCGGTCGATATCGTCGAACGCCCAGGAGCGGTTGGCGCTCAGTTCGACCTCGCCCACCATGTAGCTGTAGCCCTTCCACGGCACGTTGGTGAGCAGGTCGAGGGCGATGCCGGCGAACGATGCGATCAGGCAGAAGCCGATGATTCTGCGCAGCAGCGACAGGCGCAGTTCCAGGTGCCGGCCGCAGATCAGGCCGAACAGCAGTGGAATGTAGATGAACAGGCTGAAGCCGATGTTGCGCAGCTCCGCGCCATGCATCAGTGCCAGCTGGCTGGAGGTGAGCAGCCCCAGCAATGCCAGCCAGAACAGCGGCCAGCCGCGGTAGCGCAGCAGTTCCAGGCACAGCGCGGCGAGGCAGGCGACCTTGGGCAGGTACAGCAGCCAGGAAATGCCCAGCATGTCGAAGTAGTAGCGCAGCGCGCCGGAGAAGGTCTCAGTCAGCAGCAGCGAGGCGACGACCAGCGTCAGCAGCGTCGGCTTGTCGAATGCCAATGGATTCGAGTCGCGGCGTCGCGGGGTGATCAACAGGCTCTGGTTCATGGTGGCTACTCGTTCCCTGAAGTGTCTCGTGCAGGATGGACTGGTACTGGTCCAGCATGCGTTCCATATCCAGCATTGGCAGGACGCTGGCGCGGGCCTGGTTGCCCAGCTTTCGGCGCAGATCGCAATCGATGTACAGCCAGAGCATGGCGATGCCGAGCGAGTCCGGGTCGTCCGGCGAACAGAGCAGGCCGTTGTATTCGTCGCGGATGATCTCCGGCAGCCCTCCCATGCGAGCGGCAATGACCGGCAGGTGGTTGGCGCAGCCTTCGACGGCGACCAGGCCGAACGGCTCGGCCCAGCGCGAGGGCACCACCAGCACGTCGATGCTGCGCATGAATTCATCGCTGTCGCAGTAGCCGAGGAAGCTGACCTTGGCCGGGTCGGCCATGGCCCTGAGCCCGGCCTCGTAGTCCAGCTTGCCGCGCCCGGCGATGTGCAACTGGGCATCTATCTCCAGGCGCTGGAATTGTTCGATCAGCCAGCCGACGCCCTTGTTATCGGAGAGCGTGCCGATGTAGCCGAAGCGCAGCGGGTAGTTGGCCTGCTTATTCGGCGGGCGATCCTGCCCTGGGTTGGCCGGCGTGCAGTTGTGCACCACATGCTGACGGGCTCGGGCGAAGTAGCCCTGGCCGACGACGCGCTCGAGCACGAAGCGGCTGACGCCGATCACCGTCGCCACCTGCGCAGAGGCGGCCGCGTGCCTGAGGCGCAGGGCCGAGCACAGGCCGCACTGGAGTTGGCAGCTCTTGCCGTGGTTGAACATGGTGTCCTTCGGGCAGAGCAGATACAGGTCGTGCAGCACTTGGACGATGGGCAGGCCGGCGGCGCTGATCTCGTCCCAGGCGGAGATCGACCAGCCGGTGAGGTTGCTGCTGAGCACGATGTCCGGCCGTTCGCGGGCGATCACCTCGCGTACGTAGCGGCGCATGCCGGCGTTGTAACGGTCGCGGTAGTGCCATCCGAGTCGGGCGAGGCGCGAGGGGCGCTGCTGGGTGTAGTGCCAGTAGCCGTTTTCCAGCCCGGCGCGGTAGACCGGCACGCCGTCCTGGATCTGCAGGTGCAGGCCCGCTTCCGGCCCCGTGGCCAGTACCACCACCTCGCACCCGCGCCGCTGCAGCCCCTCGACTTGCTGGCGGAGCACGATTTCCGCCCCGCCACCGATATGCGGGGCGTAGAACGCATTGAGAAATAGGATCTTCATCGATCGACTCGCTGTTCGAACCTGTCGGGCCGCCCTGGAGCGCTTGCCGGTGCTGCGCTTGGTCTCAGGCGAAGCAATGGAGATAGCGGGTCGGCACCCGGACTTTCTGTTCGCGCTGCAGCAGCTTGAGCAGGATGACCGAGCGCTCCTCGCCATCGCTGCTGACGAAGATGGCTTCGATGTCGCCGAAGCCGCCGCCGCTGAGCTGCACCCGCTCGCCGGGTTTGAATGCCGCGGCCGGTGTGCCTTCGGGCTGCGCGAGGCGCCGGCGCAGCTGTTCGATCAGTTCATCGCGCACCGGTATCGGTTGGCCGCCGAAGGTCACCACCCGGCTGACTCCGCGCGTCGAGCGGATCGGATACCAGTTGTCGTGGAGGCAATCGAGGCGGATGAACAGGTAGCCTGGAAACAGCGCTTCATCAGCCCTGGCCTGGCCCGGGCGTAGCGGGGGATGTGTCTTGAGCGGCCGGTAGCATTCGAAGTGCTGGCGGCGCAGGTGTTCCTCGGCGCGTGCTTCCTGTCGCGGTTTGGTCTGGATCAGGTACCAGCGGGGTGCATCGTTCGGTGACATGAGGCGTTCCTTTCCTTGTTGCCTGCGTTTGTCCGGATGAGCTGCAGAGCGGTCAGGCCAGACTCAGCGTCGGCCGTTTTTCCTGGCCCTCCACCACGCAGAAGCGCTGGAGGAGTTCCTTGATCTCGTCACGGCTGTTGAACATCAGCACGTCGATGATCGACAGCGACGGTACGAATGGATGCTTGAACTGCGCGTAGGTGATGTCGTCCATGCGCAGGAAGCGCAGCAACAGGCCATCGGCACGGAAGCGGGCGGGGCAGTACAGCTCCAGGCCGCCGATGGGGTTGAGATACAACTCGCCGTCCATGCGATGGCAGATCTGGATGACCCGGTCCTGCATCTCCATTTTGGCCGGCAGCCCGAGGCTGGAGCCGCAATAGATCGGGGTCTCGATGTCCAGGTAGGCGCAGAGGCGACGAATCGAGTTTTCGGTGAACAACGCCAGGTTGCGTTCGGGGTATTGCAGGATGTCGCGGAGCAAGGGCAGCACCTGCTCCCGCTGTGGCGCCTTGGCGTAGCAGCGTTCGAGCATCCGCAACAGCGCATCGGCCTCGCGCTCGAAGTCATCGCAGAGCCAGCGCTGGTTGACGCTCTCGGCCTGGTGGCCTTTCTTCAGCGGGAAGGTGATCAATTTGGGCTGGCCGTTGACCAGCACCCGGTTGCGATTCATCCATGAGCCCTTCATGTATTGCAGGTCGTCCCCCAGCACGAAGACGTCACTAATGGCGATCAGTTGAAAGTAGCCCAGATAGGGGAAGAGGTAGGGCTGCATCATCGCGACGGTTCTGAGCACGGCACATCTCCTTGGTGAGTGTTCCCTGTTTCAGGCTTTCTGGGTGTAGCTGTAGTAGCCGTAGGCGCCGCTGTCGTAGGGCGAGGTCGACGCCTTGCGTTTCACGGCATTGAGGATCACACCCTTGAGCAGCACGCCGTTCTGCGCGAGGCGGCGCTTGGCGGCATCGATCTGCGCGCTGGTGCTCAGGCCGAAGCGGGCGACCAGCAGGCTGGTGCCGGCTTGCTGGGCGACCAGTACCGCGTCGGTCACCGCCAGTGCCGGTGGCGTATCGATGATGATGAAGTCGTAGAGCTTCTCCGCTTCCCTGAGCAGCCTGGAGAAGTTGTCGTGCATCAGCAGCTCGGAGGGGTTCGGTGCGGTGAAGCCGGCCGGGATGAAGTGCAGGTTCTTCTGTTCGGTGCGATTGGTGACCTGGGCCAGACTCAGGCCGGAGGCCAGCGCATCCGATAGCCCGTTGCGCGGGCTCATGCCGAACAGGGCGTGCAGGTAGCCGCGGCGCATGTCGGCATCGATCAGCAGCACGCGCTGGCCGGTCTGGGCGATCACCGCCGCCAGGTTGCTGGAGACGAACGACTTGCCCACCGAGGGAGTCGGGCTGGTGATCATCAGCACGTTGTTGCGCGCCTCAAGCATGGCGAACTTGAGGCTGGTGCGCAGGCTGCGCAGCGACTCGACCGCCAGGTCGCCGGGTTCGGTGAGGCTGAGCAGCCTTACCTTGCCGTCGCGTGCCTTGCGGGTGCGGTCGAGCTGCTCCTGCCGGGGGGTGTAGGGCAGGCCGGCATATACCGGCACGCCGAGCTTCTCGATCACGTCCGGGCTCTCCACGCCGCGGTAGAACGCCTGGCGCGTCAGGATCACCGCGGCGGAGACGAGCAGGCCGATGAAGATGGCGATCGCCACCACCAGCGGCCGCACCGGTTTGGCCGGTTTCTCGATCATCGAGTAGGCATTGTCGATGATTCGCACGTTGCCGATGGTGCCGGCGCGCAGGATGTCCTGTTCCTGGGCCTGGTTCATCAACAGCGTGTAGGTCTGGGTGGTGACTTCCATGTCACGCTTGAGGCGCAGCAGCTCCTGCTGCGTCATGGGAAGGGCGTCGACTTTCTTCAGCAGTTGGGCCTTCTGCGCCTGCAGCTCGTTCATTTGCGTCATCAGCGTGCGATAGGTCGGGTGCTCATGGGTGTAGAGGCGGTCGTATTCCACGCGCTTGAGGGTGAGCTCGGAGAGCTGCGTTTCCAGCGCGACGATCTGATCCAGCACCCCCTTGGTCTCGATGCTGATGTCCACCGACTTGGCGCTGGTCTGGTAGGCGTTCAGCGCGTCCTCGGCCCGCTCCAGCTCCTTGCGTACCTGGGGCAGTTGCGAGCGAAGGAATTCCAGGCGCTGGGCGGCTTCGGCCGAGCTGCGCTGGATGTTCTGGTGAACGTAGAGCCGGCTGATTTCATCCAGCACACGGTTGGCCAACTGCGGGTCCGGGTCTTCCAGGGACATATAGATGATCCCGGAGTCCTTGCCGGCCTCGCCGACCTTCAGGCGCTTCTGGTAGTCCAGCGCGGTGGTCTGCGGGCGGTTCCTGAACAGCACGAACTCGGTGCCCGGGTTGGCGGCCAGCTCGGCGATCTGCACCTTGAAGCCCTGGCTTTCCACGGCCTGGCCGATCCGCCCGCGCAGGATCAGCTGCGTGTCGTCGTCGTAGAGGCTGTAGTTGCCGGCGGTGCCGGCGACCAGGGTGAGTTTCTGACCGAGATAGGCATCGGGCACGTCCAGCTGGAAAACCTCGAGCTTCTCGCCGCCCCAGGCGTAGCCGTCCAGGCCGAACAGCGGCGCGGCCAGGGCGCCGTCGGTCGACGGGTCATGCCTGCGCGCCAGGTAGCTGCCGATCAACGGGAAATGTCGCGGCCTGGCGGTGATGTAGAGTTTGAGTCCCTCCACCGCCTTGCCCAGTACTGCGCGCGATTTCAGCAGGGAGATCTCGGTGGTCGCCTGGGATACCGAGTCGGGCCTGGGAACGATCTCCGGCACCCCGGTGATGGCGCCTTTCTTCGGTTCGATCTGAATCATCGCGCTGGCCTGGTAGATCGGCGTGGCGACCAGCGCATAGGCGATGCCCAGCGCGGCGAACAGCCCGGTGATGCTGGCGATCAGCGCCTTGTGGTCGTAGGCGGTGCGCATGATGCCGGCGAGATCGATGCGGTTGTCTGTGTCATATTCCAGCGAAGAGCGGGTCAAGGCAGTCATCGGGGATCCTTCCTCATGGTGCGATAGGGCGGTGGGCTTCGTTGGGGACGTTCAACTCTTGGCCAGCCTCGGGCTCAATTTGCGCAGCAGGTTGAGGCTGATGTTCTGGGTAATGCCGGACAGCGCGCGAATCTTGCTGAGCGGGGAAATCAGCGAGAGGCACTCGCCGAAAACCTGGATCAGGAAATACTCGTAGAGCGCGTGGTTGCCGATGCGGTTGTAGTAGCGGGCCAGCGAGTAATGGGCGTGCATGGCCATCTGGATGCGCTGCTTGCTCGGCTGCATCGAGAAGATGCCACCTTCATGGATGCGGTAGCGGCGGGGCTGATCTCCTCCATGAACTTGCCCTTGCCATAGGCGCCGAGCAGCGACCACCAGCAGATGTCCAGCACTTCCACGCCAAGCAGTTCCGGGGGCAGCTCCTGGATCAGGTTGCGAAAGCACACGGTCAGCGTCGAGACCGGGCGAGCCTGCATCAGCTCCAGCGCGGTGGCGTCCTTGCGGTACTTCCCGGTGAGCTGCGGCGTCTGGATGATCCCCTGGCTGTTGAACATGAACGCGTCGTGATAGGTCATCACGTAGTCGCGGTGCCGCTCGAGGAAGTCCACCTGCAACTGCAGCTTGCGCGGATCGGTCCAGTAGTCGTCGCCCTCGCAATAGGCGATGTACTTGCCGGCGGCACGGGCGAACAGCCGGGTACTGAAGGGCACGCCGAGGCTGAACTGGTTCTGCGTCTGGTAGATCGGTTTGATGATGGCGGGATAACGCGCCGCGTAATCGGCGATGACCGCGGCGGTGGCGTCGGTCGAGGCGTCGTCGTGGACGATCACCTCGAAAGGGAAATCCGTTTCCTGCTGGAGAAAGCTCTCCAAGGTCTTCCTGATGAAAGCGGTATGGTTATAGGCCAGGCAGACGATGCTCAGCAATGGCTCGGTCTTGCCTGCCCATCGTTCCATCAAGGCGTGCTCGTTCTTCAATTCCATTTTTCAGACGCTCGGTTTGGTTATCAGTACAAACAGCTTGAGTACCAGTGGTCTCGAACTGGCTGCCACCAGCAACAGGCAGATGGTTCCGCTCACGGCAAGTGCCACCAGGATGTCGAAACGGTTGTCGCCGACGAGCATGGCGAACAGCGGTTCGCCGAGCACCAGCCCGAGGGCGGTCATCGCGGTGATCCGCAACAGTTCCATCATCCAGGTGCGATGCAGGCCGGCGGCGTAGCGCCGGTGCACCACCGGCGGCCAGGCCAGGAACGTCGCCAGGCGCAGGAAGAACCACGCCAGTGCCGCGCCGTAGGCGCCATGGGCGAGGGCGGCGTAGACCACCAGCGGAACGCTGAGGGCGGTCGAGACCACGCTGTACCCGATGTGCAGGCGCAGCTGTCCATAGGCGTACTGCAGGTAGAACTGGAACGCCCCGGCCGCCATGAGGGCGCTGCCCAGCACGTACCAGGCCAGGATCGGCTCGCTCCAGTCGGCGGCCTGCGGATCGCCGGTCCAGGCGAAGATCAGCGCCCTGGCGTGGTAGGCGATCACCGCCGCGAGCGGGAACAGCAGGCTGCAGACGAAGCGGCTGGCGTTGAGGTAGAGCGCCTCCATGTCGGCGATCCGCCCCTCGGCAACCAGCATGGTCATGCGCGGCAGCAGCGTCTGCACCAGCGGGTTGGTCAGCGTCATGATGCCGGTGGTGATCAGCGCCACCAGCGAGAAATAGCCGTATTCCTCGAGCTGCAGCACCCGCGACAGCAACACCTTGTCCAGCTGGGTCAGGATGATCCACAGCAGCGAGGTGAAGAACATGCCGCCGGCAAACGGCAATACCGGCCTGACCACCCGCCAGTCCAGGCCGGTGAACAGGCCGGGATTGGGCAACTGGACGTAGGCCTTGGCGGCGAAGGCGAGGACCTCCACCAGGCGACCACGGCCTGGAACATGAAGAAGTCCAGCGGCTCCTGGGATACCTGGGCGACCAGCAACAGCCCGCCGAGATAGCGCAGGGTGGCGATCGTCATGTTCGCCGCGTTCAGCCAGCCATGCAGCTCCACACCCTGCAGACCGCTCTTGTACAAGGTGGCGTACAGGCGCATGCCGACCATCAGGCCCATCAGGCTGATGCATTGTCCGATCGTGTCGGTACTCAGCTCACGGGCCTGCAGCCAAGTCTGGGCGATCCAGCCGCTGGCCAGATAAATGGCGAGACAGGCGGCCAGCGCGATGGGCAGCAGCAGCAGTTCGAAGGCGCGCAGCAGGCGTCCGGCCTCGCCGCCACGGACGAGATTCTCGTGCTCACCGCGATAGTGCGCTACCTGCCGTACCAGTGCCGGCGACATGCCCGCATCGAGCAGTTGCAGCCAGGCCTGGAGGACGGCGAAGAAGCCGATCAGGCCATAGGCCTCGGCGCCCAGGTACCCCAGGTAGAACGGCAGGATCAGGATGCCGATCAGCAGGGCATAGGCCTGGCCGAGGTAGTTCAGGCCGGTATTGCGTATCACCGACAACCGCTTGGGATCGGACATGGCGCGCGGGCCTACCTGGATTGCTCGGGGAAAGCACAGGCACTGGTGCCGGGTACCTGCTCGGCGACATTCAGCATGCCCAGCGCCTCGACGAACGGCTGGAACAGGATTCGGCTGGATTGCGCGCTATGGATCGATTCCTGGACCAGCGTCTGCATGACGCTTTCCTGCACCTTGCGCGACAGTCCGGGATAGATCGGCAGGCACAGCACCCGGCGGCTCAACGCCCGTGAGCGCGGCTGCGGCTGCTGGGGTTGCAGGTACTCGAGGGTGTCGAGCGAGGGATAGAAGTAGCGGCGCGGATTGATGCCGTTCCCGTTCAACTGGCTGCGGCAACGCAGCAACTGGTTTTCGTCGGCCAGGGCAACGGGGAAGTAGCTGTAGTTGCGCTGGCAGCCCTGTTGCAGCTGTTGCAGATCGAAATGGTCGCCGAGGCCCTTCTCGTAGCGGTGGCCGATTTCGGCCCGGCTCTCGAGGATGAGCTCGATATCGTCGAGTACGCACATGCCCATCGCCGCCGAGAACTCGTTGAGCTTGGCGTTGATGCCGATGCCGTCGATGCGGTCGGTATCGACGATGCCGAAGTTGCACAGCAGGCGTATCCGCTCGGCGATCTCGTCGTCATTGGTGACGATCGCGCCGCCTTCGATGGTGTGGAACAGCTTGGTCGCATGGAAGCTCAGGGTGCTGATGTCGCCCCAGTTGTAGACCGATCGCCCACGCTGGCGTACGCCGAAGGCATGAGCCCCGTCGTAGACCACCTTGAGGCCATGGCGGCGGGCGATCTGCTCGATACGCTCGACGTCGCAGGGGTTGCCGAACACATGGGTGGCGACGATGGCACTGGTGTCGCTGGCCAGGTTCGCCTCGATCCGCTCCGGATCGAGGTTCCAGGTTGCCGGGTCGATATCGGCGAAAATCGGCCTGATGCCTTCCCATTGCAGCGAACTGGTGGTGGCGACGAAGCTGAACGGCGTGGTGATCGCGCTACCGCTGATCCCCAGCGCCCGGTAGGCGATCTGCAGCGCGATGGTCCCGTTGTTGGTGAGGATGATGTTCCTGACCCCGAGGTACTCCTTCAGCCTCTGCTCCAGCGCGGTCACCAGGGGGCCGTGGTTGGTGAGCCATCCGGAGTTGTAGATCCGATCCACGTAAGCCTTGAACTTGTTTTTGTTGCCCAGGTAAGTCTTGGTCACATTGATCATGGGGATTTCCTTATCAAGGATGCGTCGCGCCGCTTGCCGGCGGGCCCGGAGCGCGGTGGTGCCCGCTCAGACCGGTTGTTGCTCGCCAAGCGTGCTGGCACGGCGCGCCCGGCGCTGGTTGTGCTTGAGGATCATCCGGGTCAGCAGGCTGCCGGCGTGGGGGTCGCCGTAATGGAAGATGGCCGTGGCCCGGAGATAGGCCGGGTCGCAGGGCTCGTTGGCATGCAGGGAGCGATAGCCCCAGAACAGGTAGAGGTTGCCCGGAACCAGTTGCAGGCGCTGTGGCTTGAGCAGACCGAGGCGTATCGCCCGGGTGATCAACATGCGGCTCAGGCGGTTCTGCAGCAGGGTCTTTTCCAGAACGTTGAACAGCACGTACGAGCGAATCCGGCGCAGGTTGGGAAACAGCAGCAGATCGCCGCGCCTTTCCCCTTCCTGCGGGATTTCCACCGGCACCAGGGCCGTGACCAGCGAGGCGTCGAAGTGGTAGCAGTTCGATTCCCTGCGTCCCGTCTGGCCTTGTAGGCAACGCATCACCAGATAGATCCTGTCGCTATGGGCCGGCTTACCCGCGCCGAACTGGTAGACGTCGGCCAACAGGCTCTTGAATTCCGGCGCGGCACCCAGCACGGCCAGCAATGAACCGGCTACTTCCGCTCCGTCGTGGTGAGCGAAATACTCACCCCGATGGAGGCGTGCCTGTTCCTTCACTTGTTCGCGCAGTTGCGACAACTGCTGGGGGGTTAGATAACCGGGGATACAGACATAGCCGTTTTGCTCCATTTCCCAGGCGAGCAATGCCTTTTCCTTATATTCAAGGCTGCGAAATGTAGATAACACGTTTATCTCCCTGCACGCGGGCCAGGCGAAACGGTGGTAGGCAGATAAGAAGGCATTCCTGTTGAATGGGTGCTTCCTGCGATTACCTAACTATCTGTATTCAAAGGAGGAAGAATGATTCGAAAGAACTTCTGCACAAGGCAGCCAGCAGCGCTCGCTTAGCGCAACATATGAGGCGCCGACAAGAACAGGCATGAAGCAGGAGTTTTGGGCAAAGCTACCGCCATCGGCATATATATGCCGTGGTGAAGTTTTACTTATAAGTGCCTGCCTTTTGGTAATTATCCGCTCGGCAGTTCGCTCCATCCTGGTTGTTTGCCAACATCAGGCAAAGCTACCGCACTCTGGTATTTGCCCGAGGCCAATCAAGAACCAGGTGGCGAACGAAAGTGTCCCAACACACTTGGCGGCTGTTTTTTCAGGCAGGGGGATTTAATTCTTTCGCCGCAGAACTTGACCTTTCCTGTTGGTCTTAAACTGCTCTGCACCGTGTTGCTCCCTGTGGGCAATAGGTATCCGTCATAACGAAACCGAAGTCAAGACGGTTAGCCAATTTTTTGTTATTTTCCTGATTGAAGGTTTTTTGGTTCTGATAACTATTTGATTTATAAGGATGATGTATTTTTGGCGGATGTTTGCGGCATGGCACCCAATGGCAAGATGGCGATCACCGCTAATGTTTATTCTTCTCAACAAGGGTGGCTAAGTTGATCGCGGTGCTTGGTTAATGCTCGGGGAACTTTATAAGTACGCTTCTCTTGCTACCAAGCGTAATAACTCTGGCATTGGCTCGAGTCATTGCGTGAGGGATTTAATTCGTTCGTGCGATGCCAGGAGGAATTAGCTCTGGCATGAGGGGAAGGATGCCGGAAACGAAAAAGGCCACTCGAATGAGTGGCCTTTTTCGTGGTTTTGGTTGCGGGAGCCGGATTTGAACCGACGACCTTCGGGTTATGAGCCCGACGAGCTACCAGACTGCTCCATCCCGCGTCTGTGGGGGCGCATTCTACAGCCAATCCATGCGTTGTCAACCGGGATGTTTGAAAAAAGTTTTTCCATTCAAGCGGTTAGGTCGGCAAGTGATGGCAGGTAGCGAGATTGCGGAAACAAAAAAGGCCACTCGTCGAGTGGCCTTTGAAATTGGTTGCGGGAGCCGGATTTGAACCGACGACCTTCGGGTTATGAGCCCGACGAGCTACCAGACTGCTCCATCCCGCGACGCGCATTCTACAGCTTTCATTCCGGCTGTCACGGTTTAATTGAGAAAAAGCCCCTCAGGCGCCCAGGTGTGCCGAAACCCTGTGGCTCCCGGCATGAGCATGGCGGCGGATGGAAGGTTGCACGGGGCGCGGTGGGTGGTGACGGCGTGCGATACGCAGCATGCCCCAGAGCATGGCGAGTGCCACGGATATCCAGCCCAGGATCATCATCGCGAGTATCAGTGCAGGTGTCATGGCCATGGCTTCCTTCTCTGCAGTCTGAACGGTCATCCTTGTAAATCGGACCCTGGCCGCCGAAGACGGTTCCGGCCGGGCCACCGGTCGTCGATGGCCCAGGCAACCGCACTCCACTGCCCGCCCGTTGCCTATAACGATGAGAGGCGAGGTGGAGGTAACGACCATGCGTGTTCTTGTAGCGGCCCTGGTGTCGATGCTTGTCGCCGTGGGCGCCGGTGCGCAGGACGCCCCGTTTTCCGATCTGCCTTGGTGCAAAACACCGGCGCTGTCGATCGGGGTGCAGCCGGGAGCGGTTCCATGGGAATGGGGAAGGGCATCGAATATCTGGATGACGAGAAGGCGGATGAACGCGACGATTCGGCGCAACGTCGGTCTTCATCGGTGCCGCCGCGTTCAAGAACGGGTGAACCCGGTCACGGTGACAACGAAACGGATATGGAACATCACCCGCGCCCCCGGCTGGAGCGGCACCGCGATCGATAGCGGAAGGCCGGATACGTGCCGTGCGGCCCGGGAAGCTGTGGTGAGGCGGGACGCCGTGCGGTGATTCATAAATCCACCGGGCCTCCGTACAATGCCGTCCCTTTTCGGCAGATGAATCCGCAATGCAAATCGCTTTGGCACCCATGGAAGGCCTCGTCGACGAGATCCTCCGTGATGTCCTGACCCGCGTCGGTGGGGTCGACTGGTGCGTGACCGAGTTCATCCGGGTTTCCGATCGCCTGCTGCCGCAGAACAGCTTCCGCAAACTCGCCCCTGAACTGGAGAGCGGCGCCGTCACCCGCGCCGGTACGCCGCTGCGGGTGCAGTTGCTCGGTTCCGACCCAGCGTGCCTGGCGGACAACGCCGCCTATGCCTGCACGCTGGGCGCGCCGGCCATCGACCTGAACTTCGGCTGCCCGGCGAAGACGGTGAACAAGTCGCGCGGCGGTGCCGTGCTGCTCAAGGAGCCGGAGCTGCTGCATGCCATTCTTCGCGAGGTGCGCCGAACGGTGCCTGCGCATATTCCGGTGACCGCCAAGATGCGTCTGGGCTTCGACAGCCCGGATGCTGCGCTCGATTGCGCACAGGCATTGACGGCGGGTGGGGCGGAGCAACTGGTGGTGCATGCGCGCACCAAGGCGGACGGCTACAAGCCACCGGCCCATTGGGAGTGGGTGGCCAGGGTGCGGGACGTGGTGGATGTGCCGGTGTACGCTAACGGTGATATCTGGTCGCTGGCCGACTGGCATCGTTGCCGGGAGGTCAGCGGTGTCGACGACATCATGCTCGGCCGCGGGCTGGTTTCGCGACCGGATCTGGCCCGGCAGATCGCCGCGGCGCGGGCGGGACGGGTAGCACCCGAGATGGGCTGGGACGAGTTCCGGCCCATGCTGGTGGATTTCTGGCAACAGGCGCGGGGCAAGCTAGCGCCGCGCTATGCGCCCGGCAGGCTCAAGCAGTGGCTGGCGCTGCTGACGCGTACCTATCCCGAGGCCGTGGCGTTGTTCGCCGAGCTGCGCAGGGAGAACGATTGCGCTCGCATCGATGCGCTGCTGGGCGTCGATACCACCGTCATCCGGCAGGCCGCGCTGGGGTAGGGGATGGAGCAAGCGATGCCGTAGCGCATCCCCTGCTCGAAATCCTGCGTGATGCCCGGCATCTGTTCGTTGGGCTTGGCTGCGCTCAACCCAGCCTACGGGGATCGTCGAGCGGTGTTGCGGTCAGCGCCCGCCGCTGACGTCCAGCAGCGCGCCGCTGGTATAGCTGGCCTGCTCGCTGGCGAGCCAGAGGATCGCCTCGGCGATTTCTTCTGCCTGGCCGCCGCGGCCCATGGGTACGCTCGCCTTGACCCGCTCGA
This sequence comes from Pseudomonas sp. BAY1663, assembly GCF_000582595.1. Lineage (NCBI taxonomy): Bacteria > Pseudomonadati > Pseudomonadota > Gammaproteobacteria > Pseudomonadales > Pseudomonadaceae > Pseudomonas > Pseudomonas sp. BAY1663. Next base: position 101,471 of record NZ_AZSV01000003.1, on the reverse strand, counting down.
CCCGGTCCGGCTCGCCGCCGCTGGCGTGGATTTCGGTATGAATGACGCCGGGGCGCACGGCATTGACGCGTATGCCTTCGCCGGCCACTTCCTTGGCCAGGCCCAGCGTCATGCTGTCGATGGCGCCCTTGGCTGCCGCGTAGTCGATGTATTCACCCGGCGCGCCGAGGCGCGCGGCCACCGAGGACAGGTTGACGATCGCACCGCCCTGGCCGCCATGGCGGGTGGACATGCGCTTGATCGCCTCGCGCGCGCAGAGGAAGCTGCCGATCACGTTGGCACCGAGCACGCGTGTCCAGCGCGCCGCGTCCATCTGTTCCAGGCGCATCTGCCGCTCCAGCATGCCGGCATTGTTGACCAGCACGTCCAACTGCCCGAACTCGTGGTCGAGGGCGGCGAACAGTTCCAGCACCTGGTCCTCCTCCGCGACGTCGGCTTTCACCGCGATGGCATGGGCGCCCAGCGCGCGAACTTCGTCGAGCAGCCAAAGCGCCGCGTCCTCGCGCTGGCGATAGTTCAGGCACAGGGCGTAACCCTGGCGAGCCGCCAGGCGCGCGGTGGCAGCGCCGATACCGCGGCTGGCGCCGGTGATGAGCATGACCTTGGGCATGGAGGGTTTCCTGATCAGAAAGTGTACGAAGTGGCTCTTGAAATCTTGCACAGGGTTCCTATCTAGCAATGTGGAATGCCGAATTCGGGTTCCGCCTCATGACTTTGCTGAAATCTCAGGAGGTTTGCATCATGACTTCTTTTTCCATGGCTCCGTTGTTCCGCCAATCGGTCGGCTTCGACCGCTTCAACGACCTGTTCGAGTCGGCCCTGCGCAACGATTCCGGCAGCTCCTATCCGCCCTACAACATCGAGAAGCACGGCGATGACCAGTACCGCATCGTGATCGCGGCCGCCGGCTTCCAGGAGTCGGACCTCGACCTGCAGGTCGAGCGCAGCATGCTGACCATCAGTGGCGGTCGGCGCGAAAACGAGGCGCAGAACGTCACCTACCTGCACCAGGGCATCGCCCAGCGCGCCTTCAAGCTGTCGTTCCGCCTGGCCGACCATATCGAGGTGAAGGGGGCCGCGTTGAACAACGGCCTGCTGAACATCGATCTGGTGCGTGTCGTGCCGGAAGAGGCCAAGCCCAAGCGCATCCCGATCAATGCCGAGCCGCGGCCGGCGCTGGAAGGCTGATCCGGGGGCTTCTTGTAGGCGTCTGGGGGACGCCCAGTCCTCGCTGCGATGCTCTGCTGCGGCGGATCGCCGGCAAGCCGGCTCCTACAGCGATTCGGGGCGCTGCGGCGCCCTTTTTCGTGGTTAGCGGCCAGCCTCCAGCAGCTCGCGGAAGCAGGCGACGGGCAGCGGGCGGCTGAACAGATAGCCCTGGTAGAGGTGGCAGCCCTGCCGCTGGAGCAGGTCCAGCTGGGCCCGTTGCTCGACGCCCTCGGCGATGACCTCGAGGCCCAGACTGGAGGCCATGGCGACGATGGCGCGGATGATTTCCGCATCGTTGCCATCGGCGATCGCGTCGCGCACGAACGACTGGTCGATTTTCAGCAGGTCCACCGGCAGACGCTTGAGATAGGTGAGCGACGAATAGCCGGTGCCGAAATCGTCCATGGCGAAGCCGATGCCGAGTTTTCGCAGGCGGCGCATCTTGGCGATGGTGTCGTCCAGGTGCTGGATGACGATGCTTTCGGTGATTTCCAGTTTCACCATCTGGCGCGGCAAGCCACTTTTGTCCAGGGCCAGGACGACGCGTTCGACGAAGTCGTTCTGGCGGAACTGCCGCGGGCTGATATTGATGCACAGGCTGAAAGCGGCAGGATCGACCAGGCCGTCTTCGATCAGTGCCGCGCCGATTCGGCAGGCCTCGTCGATAACCCAACTGCCCACCTCGGGCAGCAGGGCGCCTTCTTCCAGGACCTGGATGAACGCCGCGGGCGTCTGCATGCCCTGCCGCGGGTGCTGCCAGCGTAACAGCGCCTCGCGCCGATGATCTGGCCGTTGCGGGCATCCACCTGCGGCTGCAGGTGCAGCTCGAATTCGTTGCGTAGCAACGCCTGACGCAGTTCGTTCTCCAGCCGCAGGCGCGCGCTGGCGGCTTCCTGCATGGTGTTGCGGAACAGCTGGATGGCGTTGCGCCCGGCGTCCTTGGCCCGGTAGAGGGCGATGTCGGCGCGCTTGAGCAGGTCGGCCGGCGTCGCCCCGTGATCGGGAATCAGGGCGATGCCGATGCTCGGCGTGACCTGCAGGCGGTGGCCTTCGAACTGCATGGGCTCGGCGAGCAGTTTGCGCAGCTTCTCCGCCACCTGGCGGACATGGCGGGTGACTTCCGAGCGTCGGCCGGTGAGACCGGTCAGCAGCACGACGAACTCGTCGCCGCCGAGCCGCGCCACGGTGTCCTCCTGGCGAATGCTGGCTTCCAGCCGCGCGGTGACCATTCTCAGCACGGCGTCGCCGACCGGATGCCCGAGCGAGTCGTTGATGTGCTTGAAATGATCGAGGTCGAGGAACAGCAGGGCACCCCGCAGGTCGTGGCGCTGGTGCAGCGCGCTGTGCTGGGTCAGGCGGTCCATCAGCAGTGCGCGGTTGGGCAGGTTGGTCAGCGGGTCGTGGTAGGCCATGTGATGGACCTGCGCCTGCGCCGCCTTGAGCTCGCCGATGTCGCGGGCGGTGAGCAGCAGGCAGTCCATGCCGTCGAGTTCGATGGGTTCGACCGAGACCTCGATGTGCTTGATCCGCCCGTCGCGGTCCATGCCACGCATTTCACGGTTGCTCAGGCGCCCCTCGCGCTCGATCGCCTCGATGATTTCCTGGCGCTGGGACTCGGGCCAGACGCGCAATTCGTGCGCGGTGCGGCCGATCACCTCGTCCATGCGATAGCCGGACAGCCGGCAGAAGCCTTCATTGACCTCGATGTAGCGGCCGCTGGCGCGCTCGGTGATGGTGATGGCGTCCGGGCTGGCGCGAAACGCCTTGGCGAACTTCGCTTCGCTCGCGCGCAGCGCCGCTTCGGCCTGCTTGCGTTTGGTGATGTCGCGAAAGGTGGTGATGATGCACAGCCTGCGCTCGACCCGAATGAAGCGGCTGGACACCACGCAGGTGATCGATTCGCCATCGCGCGAGCGGAACTCGGCCTCGGCATTTTCCAGCGATTGCTCCGCGGTCAGTTGTGCGTAAAGCGTCTGGCGCCGCCGCTCATCGCGCCAGAAGCCGATTTCCGGCGCGGTGCGGCCGACGATGTCCTGCGGCTGCCAGCCGAAGGTCTTGCTGAAGCTGGGGTTGATTTCCAGGAAGCTGCCGTCGCGGATGCGCGAGACGCAGATGGGGTCCGGGCTGCCCTGGAACAGCGTGGCGAATTTTTCCTCCGAGGCGCTCAAGTGCTGTTCGCGCAGCACGCGCTCGGTGATGTCCATGATGATGCCGGCCATGCGCAGCGGGCGGCCTTCGGCGTCCCGGTAGAGCTTGGCGGTGCTTTCCAGGTGCCGGGTGCCGCCGCTTGCCGGCTGGGCGCGGTAGATGACCTGGTACTGCTCGATGCGGCCCGCGAGCAGATCGCTGTAGGCGTGGCGCATCTTCTGCCGGTCCTCGGTCGGTACATGGGCGAAGAACTCGCGGAACGAGCCATGATAGGGGCCTTCCATGGTCCCTTGCAGGTCCGAGGCGCGCGCCGATGCATAGAGCATGTCGCTGGGAATATGCCATTCCCAGGTGCCCAGCTGGACGGACTCGAGGGCCAGTTGCAGCCGCTCCTGGCTCTGCTGCAGCGCCTCGGCCTGCTGGCGCTGTTCGGTATTGTCGCGAATCACGCCGATCAGCATCGGCTGTTCGGCCGCTTCGGCGCCGTGGCGCTGCCCGGTGAGTTCCAGCCAGTGCAGGCTGCCGTCCGGCCAGCGGACCCGGTGTTCCAGGCGCAGGTGCCGGTCGTCGTTGTGCAGTGCCGCCTCGAAGACCTGGCCGACCGTCTCGCGGTCCTCTTCGGCGACCAGCTCCAGGTAGCCGGCGATGCCTGTGGCGAACTCCGGCCCGCCATCGAGCCCGAACAGGTCCTGGCTGCGGGGCGACCAGTAGAGCCTGCCGGTTTTCAGCTCCCAGGCCCAGACGCCGAAGCGGGCATCACCGAGCACCGCCAGCAGGTGAGCGGTGTCGTTCCAGGGATGCCCTTGCGGGATGGCGAGGTCGAACGGGCGGGTGCGGGAGCGAGACGAGGCGCTGTGGTTGCGGTCTTCCTGGTTGTGCGTGGCAGATGAAGACGGGGTGTCGGCGATGGACGAGTGATCGGTCATTTATGGCCGTTCCGCTTATTGTTATGGATCGACGTTATCCGTTGGCCAGGGCTCAGCGCAAGCGGTCCTTGTCGGCATCCAGCAGGGCCATGAAGGCCTTGGCGGCATTGGAAAGGGTGCGTTCGGTGTGCAGGATGTAACCCAGTTGCCGTGACAGCTGGATGCCCGGCAGCGGCAGGCGCACCACCTGCTCGTCGAGCATGCTGCGCGGCAGCACGCTCCAGGCGATGCCGATGGAGACCATCATCTTGATCGTCTCCATATAGTTGGTGCTCATGGCGATATTGGGCGTCAGCCCCTCACGCTCGAACAAGCGCTGGGCGATGTGGTGGGTGAAGGTATTGCCGCCGGGGAATACCGCCGGATGGCCGGCTACATCGGCCAGGGTGATGTCGGGCTTCTGCGCCAGCGGGTGCTCGGGCGCGACGACGAAATCCAGCGGGTCGTCCCAGACCTTGACCGCCTGGATGGGCGCGGCCGTCTGCGGGGCCAGGGTGATGACCGCGAGTTCTGCACGGCCATGCAGTACTTCTTCGTACGCTATTTCCGAATCCAGGAAGCGGATATCCAGACTCACCTGTGGATGCGCGCGGGTAAAGGCGCGCAGCAGCGGCGGCAAGCGATGCAGGCCGATGTGATGGCTGGTCGCCAGGCTCAGGCGCCCGCCGATGTCGCCGTTGAGGTTGGTCAAGGCGCGGCGGGTGTCGTCCAGTACATTGAGTATCTGGTAGGCCCGCGGGAGCAGGGCACGGCCGGCTTCGGTCAGGCTGATCTCGCGGCCCAGGCGGTCGAACAGGCGCACGTCGAGCTGCATTTCCAGTGCCGCGATGCGTTTGCTCACGGCTGGCTGGGTCAGGTGCAGACGTTCCGCGGCCAGCGAGAAGCTGCCGGTTTCCGCGATGGCGATGAAGGCGTTGAGGTTGGCGAGATCCATCATTCCCCTCGCGTTGATGGTGATTCCTGTAAGGAATGCTTTGGATAAAAAATATGAATTTGAGTAATTCAATGCAAGCCCATAGCATCACCCTCATAAGCGCAAGGGCTATTCGCCCCGCATAGAAAGCAGATGAGGAAAAGTCCGATGGCCGGCAAGACGCTCTACGACAAGCTCTGGGAAATGCACGAGGTGAAGCGGCGCGACGATGGTTCGTCGCTGATCTACATCGACCGTCACATCCTCCACGAAGTGACCTCGCCGCAGGCCTTCGAAGGGCTGCGCCTGGCCAACCGCAAGCCGTGGCGCATCGACGCCAACATCGCCACCCCGGACCACAACGTGCCGACCACCAAGGGCGAGCGTCAGGGCGGCCTGGAAGCCATCGCCGACGAGGTCTCGCGCATCCAGGTGCAGACCCTCGACGAGAACTGCGATGACTTCGGCATCCTCGAATTCAAGATGAACGACGTGCGCCAGGGCATCGTCCACGTCATCGGCCCGGAGCAGGGCGCGACCCTGCCAGGCATGACCGTGGTCTGCGGTGACTCGCACACCTCGACCCACGGCGCCTTCGGCGCGCTGGCCCATGGCATCGGTACCTCCGAGGTCGAGCACGTGCTCGCCACCCAGTGCCTGGTGGCCAAGAAGATGAAGAACATGCAGGTGCGCGTCGAAGGCCAACTGCCGTTCGGCGTCACCGCCAAGGACATCGTGCTGGCCGTGATCGGCAAGATCGGCACCGCCGGCGGCAATGGCCACGCGCTGGAATTTGCCGGCAGCGCCATTCGCGAGCTGTCCATGGAAGGCCGCATGACCCTCTGCAACATGGCCATCGAGGCCGGTGCCCGCGTGGGCATGGTCGCCGTGGACGAGAAGACCATCGCCTATGTCGAAGGGCGCCCGTACGCACCGAAGGGCGCCGATTGGGACAAGGCCGTTGCGCTGTGGAAGGGCCTGGTTTCCGATGCCGATGCCGTGTTCGATACCGTCGTCGAGCTCAAGGCCGAAGAGATCAAGCCGCAGGTCAGCTGGGGCACTTCGCCGGAGATGGTGCTGGCGGTCGACCAGAACGTGCCGGACCCGGCCGTCGAGGCCGATCCGGTCAAGCGCGACTCCATCGTCCGTGCGCTGAAGTACATGGGCCTGGCGGCCAACCAGCCGATCACCGAGATCAAGCTGGACCGCGTGTTCATCGGCTCCTGCACCAACTCGCGGATCGAGGATCTGCGGGCCGCCGCCGAAGTCGCCAAGGGGCGCAAGGTCGCCGCGAACGTCAAGCAGGCGATGGTGGTGCCGGGCTCGGGCCTGGTCAAGCAGCAGGCCGAGGCCGAGGGGTTGGACAAGATCTTCCTCGAGGCCGGCTTCGAGTGGCGCGAGCCGGGCTGCTCCATGTGCCTGGCGATGAACCCGGACAAGCTGGGCAGCGGCGAGCATTGCGCCTCGACCTCCAACCGCAACTTCGAAGGCCGCCAGGGTGCCGGCGGGCGTACCCACCTGGTCAGCCCGGCCATGGCCGCCGCCGCGGCGGTGACCGGTCACTTCATCGATGTGCGCGAACTGATCCAGGCCTGAGGAGAGAACCGATGAAAGCCTTTACCCAACACACCGGCCTGGTCTGCCCGCTGGATCGCGCGAACGTCGATACCGACCAGATCATTCCCAAGCAGTTTCTCAAGTCCATCAAGCGCACCGGCTTCGGCCCCAACCTGTTCGACGAATGGCGTTACCTGGACGTCGGCCAGCCGAACCAGGACTGCTCGCAGCGTCCGCTGAGCCAGGACTTCGTGCTGAACTTCCCGCGCTACCAGGGCGCCAGTGTGCTGCTGGCGCGCGAGAACTTCGGCTGCGGCTCCTCCCGCGAGCATGCGCCGTGGGCGCTGGACGAGTATGGTTTTCGCACCATCATCGCGCCGAGCTTCGCCGACATCTTCTACAACAACAGCTTCAAGAACGGCCTGTTGCCGATCGTGCTGAAGGAAGAGGAGGTGGACGAGCTGTTCCAGCAGGCCGAGGCGACCGAAGGTTACCAGCTGACCGTCGACCTGGCCGCGCAGACCGTGACCCGACCGGACGGCAAGCAGTACCGCTTCGAGGTCGATGCCTTCCGCAAGCACTGCCTGCTCAACGGCCTGGACGATATCGGCCTGACTCTGCAGGACGCCGAGGCGATCAAGGCCTTCGAAGTTCGCCATCAGCAGAGCCAGCCCTGGTTGTTCGGCGCGATCAAATGACACGAGCTTGAAGCCGGAAGCCGAAAGCTGGAAGTAACAGCGCTCGGCTTCCAGCTTCTGGCTTTCAGCTTCAAGCTTTTCCGAAGGAAATGTTATGTCCAAACAGATTCTGGTTCTCCCCGGCGACGGCATCGGCCCGGAAATCATGGCCGAGGCGGTCAAGGTATTGCAGCTGGCCAACGACAAATTCCAGCTGGGCTTCGCGCTGAGCTATGACGAGCTCGGTGGCGCGGCCATCGACAAGTACGGTGTGCCGCTGGCCGACGAGACCCTGGAGCGCGCGCGTGCCGCCGACGCCATCCTGCTCGGCGCGGTCGGCGGGCCGAAGTGGGACAGCATCGACCCGGCCATCCGTCCGGAGCGCGGCTTGCTGAAGATCCGTTCGCAGCTGGGCCTGTTCGGCAACCTGCGCCCGGCGCTGCTCTATCCGCAGTTGGCCGATGCCTCGTCGCTCAAGCCGGAAATCGTCGCCGGGCTGGATATCCTCATCGTGCGCGAGCTGACCGGCGGCATCTACTTCGGCCAGCCGCGTGAGAGCAAGCTGCTGGAAAACGGCGAGCGCATGGCCTACGACACGCTGCCGTACAGCGAGAGCGAGATCCGTCGCATCGCCAAGGTCGGTTTCGACATGGCCATGGTGCGCAACAAGAAGCTCTGCTCGGTGGACAAGGCGAACGTGCTGGCGTCCAGCCAGCTGTGGCGCGCAGTGGTCGAGGAAGTCGCCAAGGATTACCCGGAAGTCGAACTCAGCCATATGTATGTCGACAACGCGGCCATGCAGCTGGTGCGCGCGCCCAAGCAGTTCGACGTGATCGTCACCGACAACATGTTCGGCGACATCCTGTCGGATGAGGCTTCCATGTTGACCGGCTCCATCGGCATGCTGCCGTCTGCCTCGCTGGATGCCAGCAACAAGGGCATGTACGAGCCCTGCCATGGCTCGGCGCCGGACATTGCCGGCAAGGGCATCGCCAATCCGCTGGCGACCATCCTCTCCGTGTCGATGATGCTGCGCTACAGCTTCAACCAGGTGGCGGCGGCCGATGCCATCGAGCGGGCGGTCAGCGACGTGCTCGACCAGGGCCTGCGCACCGGCGACATCTGGTCCGAAGGCTGTAACAAGGTTGGCACCCGGGAGATGGGTGACGCAGTAGTCGCGGCGCTCGCGAAGTTGTAATCTCTTGGCCCGCCTTCGAGGGGTGGGCCACTTAATCTATAGGTGTAGTTGCGATGAAACGTGTAGGTCTGATCGGTTGGCGCGGTATGGTCGGTTCCGTGCTCATGCAGCGGATGCTGGAAGAGCGGGACTTCGACCTGATCGAGCCGGTGTTCTTCACCACCTCCAATGTCGGTGGCCAGGGGCCTGCCATCGGCAAGGAAACCGCTGCGCTGAAGGACGCCTATAGTATCGACGAGCTGAAGAGTCTCGACGTGATCCTGACCTGCCAGGGCGGCGACTACACCAACGAAGTCTTCCCCAAGCTGCGTGAAGCCGGCTGGCAGGGCTACTGGATCGATGCCGCCTCCGCATTGCGCATGCAGGACGACGCGGTGATCGTGCTCGACCCGGTGAACCGCAAGGTCATCGACCAGCAGCTCGATGCCGGTACCAAGAACTACATCGGCGGCAACTGCACCGTCAGCCTCGCACTGATGGGCCTCGGCGGTCTGTTCGAAGCGGGGCTGGTCGAGTGGATGAGCGCCATGACCTATCAGGCGGCATCCGGCGCCGGCGCGCAGAACATGCGCGAGCTGATCAAGCAGATGGGTGCCATCAACGCGGCGGTGGCCGACGATCTGGCCAACCCGGCCAGCGCCATCCTCGACATCGACCGCAAGGTCGCCGAGACCCAGCGTAGCGAAGCCTTCCCGGTCGACAACTTCGGCGTGCCGCTGGCCGGCAGCCTGATCCCCTATATCGACAAGGAACTGCCCAACGGGCAGAGCCGCGAGGAGTGGAAGGCGCAGGCCGAGACCAACAAGATCCTCGGGCGCTTCAAGAACCCGATCCCGGTCGACGGCATCTGCGTGCGTGTCGGTGCCATGCGCTGCCACAGCCAGGCGCTGACCATCAAGCTGAACAAGGATGTGCCGATCTCGGATATCGAGGGGCTGATCAGCCAGCACAACCCCTGGGTCAAGCTGGTGCCGAATCATCGCGATGCCAGCATGCAGGACCTGAGTCCGGCTGCCGTCACCGGCACCCTGAACGTGCCCGTTGGCCGCCTGCGCAAGCTCAACATGGGCTCGCACTACCTGGGCGCCTTCAGCGTGGGCGACCAGTTGCTGTGGGGCGCCGCGGAGCCATTGCGGCGCATGCTGCGAATCCTGCTGGAACGTTGATCGCCTACCCGATGGGTGAAAGAAACGCCGCGACCCGATCGCGGCGTTTTCATTTGTCTCGACGTACCGCTTGGCAGTGCTGCTTGCAGCATGCGGCCATTTCGCTACAGTGCCGGTCCGTAATGCTTGGAGGTGGCGATGCCCTCGCGTGTTGATGTTGCAGTGGTCGGTGCCAGCAGCCTGGTTGGCGAGGCGCTGCTGGAAGTGCTCGAAGAGCGTGATTTCCCGGTCGCGGAGCTGTATCTGCTGGATGCTGGCGATTCCGTCGGGCAGGCGCACGCGTTCAGGGGGCGCAACCTGCGGGTGCGTGATACCGCCGGGTTCGATTTCACCAAGGCGCGCCTGGTATTTTTCGCATGCGATGCGGGCTCGGCCGCCAGCCATCGGGAGGTGGCTGCTGCGGCGGGCTGCCTGATGGTCGATCTGAGCGGCGCTTGCCCGGTGGATGATTTGCCGTGCCTGGTGCCCGAAGTGAATGGTGGATTGCTCGACACATTGCACGATTGTCGTGCCGTTGCCAGCCCGCTCCCCGAGGCCGTGGCGCTGAGCACCCTGCTCGCGCCCGTCCGCCAGCAGCTGGACGTGCAGCGCGTCTCGGTCACGGCCTGCTTGCCGGTTTCCACACGCGGGCGCGCCGGGGTGAACGAGCTGGCCCGACAGACCGCCGAGTTGTTGAATGCGCGTCCCCTGGAGCCGCGGGTTTTCGATCGGCAGGTCGCTTTCAACATGCTGGCGCAGACCGAAGAGGTCGACGCCCAAGGGCATGCTCGGCAGGAGCGGCGTCTGGTCGACGAGCTCCGGCAGTTGCTGGGGCTCCCCGAGCTGGCGGTAGCCGTTACGTTCGTGCAGGCGCCGGTTTTCTTCGGGGAAAGCCTTGTGCTGTCCTTGCTGAGCCGGGAAAGCGTGGATATCGACCGGTTGTCGGCGGCGCTGGACGCAGCGCCGGGCATCGAGCTGGTGGAGGCCGGTGACTATCCGACGGTCGTCGGTGACGCGGTTGGGCAGGATGTCATCTATGTGGGCAGGCTGCGCCGAGGAATGAATGACCCGCGCGAACTCAATTTGTGGATTGTGTCTGATAACGTGCGAAAAGGCGCGGCACTGAATGCCGTGCAGTCTGGTGAGTTGTTGATAAAACACTACCTGTAAAAGATACTTACTCGAAATTCGAAGAATAATTCTAGCCGATGCGCTGAACGGCTTATCGCTGATGGGGAGCCACCACGAGGTGGCGCGGGCAGTGGCATAAGACCCTCTCGAAGTTCGAGAAAAAGATAAACAAGGGATTAAATAATGGTTCGGGTTCGCAATCTGGTGCTGGCAATCGCGGCTGCTACCGCGCTGACTACAGAAATGGCCCATGCGCTTGGGTTGGGAGAGGTCACGCTTCAGTCGTCATTGAATCAACCGCTGGTCGCGGAAATCGAGCTTCTGGATGCCGATAATCTGGCTCCGGGCGAAGTGGTTCCGGTACTTGCTTCCCAGGAGGATTTCAGCCGGGCCGGTATCGATCGTCAGTATTTTCTGACCGATCTGAAGTTCACCCCCGTACTGCGTCCGAATGGCAAGAGTGTCATTCAGGTTTCCTCCAGCAAGCCGGTGCGTGAGCCCTATCTCAACTTCCTGGTAGAGGTCCTCTGGCCCAGCGGTCGCCTGCTTCGCGAGTACACGCTGCTGCTCGACCCGCCCCTGTATTCCCCGGAAACTGCCGTTGCCGTCGCGCCGCAGCTGCCGATCGCCGCCCCGGCGCCGAGTATCGCCCCGGCTCGTCCTGCTCCGGCTCGCCAGCCTGCCGCTGCGCCGGCGGCGACCGGCGTCTCTACGGCTGCCGTCTCGCAAGGTGGCAACGAATACCGCACGTCGGCCCGCGACACACTCTGGGAAATCGCCGAGCAGAACCGTCGTGGTGGAACTGTGCACCAGACGATGCTGGCCATCCAGGACCTGAATCCGAACGCCTTCATCGATGGCAATATCAACCGCATGAAGAGCGGGCAGGTACTGCGCCTGCCTGATGCCGAGCAGATCGGCAGTCGCTCCCAGGCTGAGGCCATCAGCCAGGTTGCACAACAGAACGCAGCCTGGCGCCAGTCCAGAAACGGTGCCGTTGCCGGTACGCGCCAGCTGGATGCAACGCGTCGTACCGAGGCAGGAGCCGCACCGTCGCGTAGCGAGACCGGCGACAATCTGCGCCTGGTTGCCGCCGATGCGGGCAAGTCGACGGCAGGCAGCGATACCGGCTCCGGTGACAACGACCAGGCTCTGCGTGACAAGCTTGCCGTCACCCAGGAAAGCCTGGACTCCAGCCGCCGTGAAAACGATGAATTGAAGGATCGCTTGAATGACCTGCAGGGCCAGCTGGAGAAGCTCCAGCGGCTGATGCAGCTCAAGGATGATCAGCTCGCCAAGTTCCAGGCGCAGTTGGCGGCCGATGGCCAGGCCGTCGATGCGCCGAGCCCCGAAGGGGCTTCGATCGACGGTGATTCCGCCGATCCTGCGGACAGCCCCGCGGCGAGCGGCAACGAGCAACCGACAGGGCAGGGCGCAGCAGCGGTGCCCGCCAAGCCTCCGGCCGCAGCCAAGCCGGCGCCAAAGCCGGCTCCCGCCAAACCGGCGCCAAAGCCAGCACCTGCCAAGCCGGCAGCACCCGTCCGCGAGCCCGAGCCGAAGGGGCTGATCGACGATCTTCTATCCAATACGCTACTGCTCGGGGTTCTCGGCGGTAGCGCGCTGCTATTGCTGCTGGTCGGGCTGATGGCCTTGTCCCGGCGTAACGCATGAAGGAGGCGGAGCTGCAGGAAAGCCTGCTGGCCGATAGCGTCGTGGACAATCTGGAGGTCGGCACGCCGGCATATGCCGACATCGGCGAGGAGCATCGCCAGCCGGCCCCGCTTTCCACTATCGCCGAACCTGCCCAGGCCGTTGACGAGCTTGCGCCGTCGACTGGTGATGCACTGGCCGAGGCAGAGATCTACATCGCCTACGGTCGCTTCAACCAGGCTGCCGAGCTGCTGCAGAACGCCCGCAACGATGAGCCTCAGCGCAGCGACCTGCGACTCAAGCTCATGGAAGTCTATGCGGAGTTGGGTAACCGCGATGGCTTTGCCCGCGAAGAAGCCGAATTGCGTGAGATCGGTGGCGCTTCCCATGATGTCGAACAGCTGAAGCGCAAGTACCCGGCAATGGTCGTAGCCGGCGGCGCGGCCGCAGCGGCGGTGGCTGCCAGCCAGCTGGACGTGGACAGTCTCGATCTCGACGACCTTGACCTTGACGAGCCGGTAGCGCCGGTGGCGGGGCAGGATCTCGATGATGCGTTCGACCTGAGCCTGGATGATCTGGATATCGATCTGAACGATGAGCGTCCGACTGTCGAACCCGTTGCCAAGCAAGAAGATGACCTCTCTCTGGATGACCTGATGTTGGATGAAGAGCCGTTGGCCACGACTGGTTCGCAGGCGGCGAGCGATTTTTCCTTCGATCTCGAGGATGAGGCTGGGCAAGATCAGGCTCGTTCCGATGAGCTGGCAGATTTTTCTTTCGATCTGGAGAACGAGGCCGACAAGTCCCTGGCCGATGAAGACTTTTCGCTGAACCTGGATGGCGAGTCTGCAGGCGCCCCGGCTTCTGCCGATGGCGATGAGCTCGACTTCGCATTGGCTGAACCCAGCGCTGGCGCAGCCGAGCTGCCGGACGATTTCGACCTTTCGCTGGAAGATGCGCAGCTCGAACCCCAAGCCGACAGCTTCGCCGAACAGCTGGAGGAAGTGGAGGCCGAACTGCAGGGCTTGTCCCATGACCTGGAGCAGCCGGCTCAAACCACGGTGGCACCAGCTGCCGCTGCCGCCGACGAGCTGGACGAGGATTTCGATTTCTTCTCCGATACCGACGAAACCACCACCAAGCTGGATCTCGCCAGAGCCTATATCGACATGGGCGACGCCGAAGGTGCGCGTGACATTCTCGATGAGGTCATTACCGAGGGTAGCGATGCACAGCAGCAAGAGGCGCGAGAGATGCTCGCCAAATTAGCCTGACCATGACCCAAGCAGTACCCGAAGCGGCAGCCGACAAGGCTGCCGTTGGCATTTCCAGAATCGCCCTTGGTATCGAATACAAGGGTTCCCGCTATCGCGGTTTCCAGCGCCAGCGTGCAGGCGTTCCCTCGATCCAGGAATCACTCGAAACCGCCTTGAGCAAGGTGGCCGGCGGTCATCCCGTCGTGCTCAGCTGTGCTGGACGGACCGATGCGCTGGTCCATGCGAGCGGCCAGGTCGTGCACTTCGATACCCCTGTGCAGCGCAGCATGCATGCCTGGACGATGGGGGCGAACATGAATCTGCCGCCGGATATCAGTGTCACCTGGGCCCAGGAGATGCCGAGTCACTTCGATGCGCGTTTCAGTGCCATGGCCCGTCGTTATCGCTACGTGATCTACAACGATCAGATCCGGCCGGCTCATCTGGCCGAAGAGGTGACCTGGAATCATCGCCCACTGGACATCGAGCTGATGCGTGCCGCGGCCAGGGCGTTCGTGGGAACCCACGATTTCAGTGCGTTTCGTGCGCGGCAATGCCAGGCCAAGTCGCCGATCAAGACCATTCATCATCTCGAACTGCTCGAATATGGCCGCCTGATCGTCATGGATGTGCGCGCCAATGCATTCCTGCACCATATGGTGCGCAATTTTGCCGGCGTGCTGATGACGATAGGTGCCGGCGAACGGCCGGTGGAGTGGGCCCGTGAGGTTCTGGAGTCGCGCATACGCAGGCAGGGAGGCGTCACGGCGCATCCCTATGGTCTTTATCTGGTCGAGGTGGAGTATCCCGAGGAGTTCGTCCTGCCCAAGCGCTTTCTCGGGCCGCATTTCCTCTCCGGCTTGCCGGACTGCGCGCGTCGATGATCTGCCTGCGGAATGACGTTGCGCCTATTTGCTTGCAGGCCCTGGGGCTTTTGTTACCATCCGGTTTCTTTACCAACAGGTAGGCATCCGTTTGTCAGTCGTTCGCAGCAAGATTTGTGGAATCACGCGTGTCGAGGACGCACTGGTCGCCGCCGAGGCCGGGGCCGATGCCATTGGCCTGGTGTTCTACGCCCGCAGCCCGCGCGCGGTTAGCGTCCAGCAGGCACGCGCGATCATTGCTGCGCTGCCGCCGTTCGTCACGACCGTGGGGTTGTTCGTCAATGCCAGTCGCTGCGAGCTCAACGAGCTGCTCGAAGCCGTACCGCTGGATATGCTGCAATTTCACGGCGATGAGTCGCCCGCCGATTGCGAGGGCTACCACCGCCCGTGGTTCAAGGCGCTGCGGGTCGGCAATGGTGAGGATATCGCCGCGCAGGTCGCACGTTATCCGAACGCCAGTGCCATCCTGCTCGATACCTTCGTTGCGGGCGTGCCGGGTGG
Source organism: Pseudomonas sp. BAY1663 (assembly GCF_000582595.1). Classification (NCBI taxonomy): domain Bacteria; kingdom Pseudomonadati; phylum Pseudomonadota; class Gammaproteobacteria; order Pseudomonadales; family Pseudomonadaceae; genus Pseudomonas; species Pseudomonas sp. BAY1663. The sequence goes on along the minus strand of NZ_AZSV01000003.1, from coordinate 86,276 downwards.
TACGGGAGAACGTTTCGACTGGTCGCTGATCCCGCCTGCCTTGTCCAAGCCGCTGATTCTTGCCGGGGGGCTGACCGCGGACAATGTCCAGCAGGCCATCGCCCAGGTTCGTCCCTACGCGGTGGATGTCAGCGGAGGAGTGGAGGCGAGCAAGGGCATCAAGGATGCGGACAAGGTCGCGACGTTCATCCAGCGTGTGCGCTCGTCCATGTGACGCCAGGGCAGCCGTGACCGTCCAGTAACGAGTCGCTGGCGTGGCCAGCACCGGGTTTGGCGATTTCCGCCGGTCGGCGGGGTTGGAATTTCGCGAGTGCGCCATCCGGCGTATCGCTCACGCGGCTGGGAGGGCTTGAACGCCTCCGGTCGCAACGATGAATCTGCCTGCAGCGCACCTGCGCTCGGGACTGGAAGCTTTGGAGAACAAGAGCATGAGCAACTGGCTGGTAGACAAACTGATCCCTTCGATCATGCGTTCGGAGACGCAGAAGAGTTCGGTGCCTGAAGGTCTGTGGCACAAGTGCCCGTCCTGCGAGGCGGTGCTGTATCGCCCCGAGCTGGAAAAGACCCTCGATGTATGCCCGAAGTGCCAGCACCACATGCGTATCGACGCCCGCACCCGGCTCGACATGTTCCTCGACGCCGAAGGGCGCGAAGAGATCGCCGCTGACCTGGAGCCCGTCGACCGCCTCAAGTTCCGCGATAGCAAGAAATACAAGGACCGTCTCTCCGCTGCACAGAAGCAGACTGGCGAGAAGGATGCCCTGGTCGCCATGAGCGGCAAGGTCGTCAACGTTCCGGTCGTCGCCTGTGCGTTCGAATTCTCCTTCATGGGTGGATCGATGGGGCGATCGTCGGCGAGCGTTTCGTTCGTGCCGCCAACGTGGCGCTGGAGAAGCGCTGCCCGCTGGTGTGCTTCTCCGCCTCGGGCGGCGCCCGGATGCAGGAAGCGCTGATTTCCCTGATGCAGATGGCCAAGACTTCGGCGGTGCTGGCGCGCATGCGCGAAGAGGGGCTGCCGTTCATCTCCGTGCTGACCGATCCGGTCTATGGCGGCGTTTCCGCCAGCCTGGCCATGCTCGGCGACGTCATCGTCGCAGAGCCGAAAGCACTGATCGGCTTCGCCGGCCCGCGCGTCATCGAGCAGACCGTGCGCGAGAAGCTGCCGGAAGGCTTCCAGCGCAGCGAGTTCCTGCTGGACCATGGCGCCATCGATCTGATCATCCCGCGCTCCGAGCTGCGCTCGCGCCTGTCGCGCCTGCTGGCGCAGATGCAGAAGCTGCCGTCCCCGAGCGAGCCGGCCCAGGTAACGGCCACTGCATGACCGCCCGGAGTCTGGCCGACTGGCTCGGCTATCTCGAGCAGCTGCACCCCACCGCCATCGACATGGGCCTGGAACGGGCCCGCGAGGTCGCGGCGCGGCTTGGCCTGACGCGGCCGGCTCCGCAGGTGGTCACCGTTACCGGCACCAACGGCAAGGGCTCCACTTGCGCGTTCATCGCCTCGCTCATGAGTCGTCAGGGGCTCAGGGTGGGCACCTACAATTCGCCTCATCTGCTGCGCTACAACGAGCGCGTGCAACTTGCCGGCCACGAGGCCAGCGATAGCCAGCTCTGTGAGGCTTTCGCAGCGGTCGAGGCGGCGCGCGGCGAGGTTTCGCTGACCTATTTCGAGATGGGTACGCTTGCCGCGTTCTGGCTGTTCGAGCAGGCCCGGCTGGATGCCGTGGTGCTGGAGGTCGGTCTTGGCGGCCGCCTCGATGCGGTCAATCTGGTCGATGCCGACCTAGCCGTGATCACCAACATCGGCCTGGATCATGCCGATTGGCTGGGCGACAGTCGCGAAAGCGTCGCCTACGAAAAGGCTGGAATCCTGCGTGCAGGCAAGCCGGCGCTCTGCGGCGACCTGGATGTTCCGGCGTCGCTGTTGGAGCAGGCCGAGGCGCTGCACGCGCCGCTGCTGCTGCGAGGGCGCGATTTCGACCTGGCGATCGATCCCGAGGCATGGCACTGGCGTGGTGTCGGGCCGGCGGGGGAGCCTCTGGAACTGCACGGATTGCCGTTGCTGAGCCTGCCCATGGAAAACGCGGCGCTCGCCTTGCAGGCCTATGCCTTGCTTGGTTTGCCCTGGGATTGCGCAAGCGTGGCCGAGGCATTGCTGCAGACGCACGTGGCCGGTCGTCTCGATCGCCGCCGGCTGGCATGGCAGGGCCGCGATGTCTCGCTGCTGCTGGATGTCGGACACAACCCGCATGCCGCCAGTTACCTCGCCCAGCGCCTGCAACCACTCGTGGGGCGCAGGTTCGCGGTGTTCGGCCTGCTGGCGGACAAGGACCTTGATGGTATCGTCGCCGCCTTGCACGCGTACATCGATGACTGGGCGGTGACGCCCCTGCCGACCCCGCGTACGCGGGCGTCTGCCCAGTTGGCCGAAACCCTGCTTGAGCACGGCGCATCGGTCGGCGAGTATGCAAGCGTTGCGCAGGCACTGGCGGCCCAGTGCGCCAAGGCCGGTGACTCGGACGAGGTGCTGGTCTTCGGTTCTTTCTACTGCGTGGCCGAAGCGCTGGCGTGGTTGCAAGGGCAGGTTGAGGAGAAGGGGCATGGCATTGCTGGATAAGGGATTGCTGCAACGCATGGTCGGGGCGCTGGTGCTGATTGCGCTGGCGGTCATCTTCGTGCCGATGCTGTTCACTCGGCAGGACGAGCTGCGCCATGTGACCGTCGATGCCCCGGCGATGCCTGCGGCCCCGGGAGGCGCGACCATCGAGATGCAGCCGGCCGAAGTGCCTGAGCCGCAATCGGTGCCCGAGGGCTTCGAGATCATCGAGGAAGAGGCTCCTCAGGACGCCTCGCCGGCTGCGACTGCCGAAGTTTCCGAGCCCGCCAAGCCCATCGAGCCGATGGAGCCGGCCGCACCGGCGAAGCCGCTCGAGCCTGCCGCGGCCGAGCCCCGCCTGGACAGCAACAACCTGCCGGTCAGCTGGTCGATTCAACTGGCCAGCCTGTCCAATCGCGCCAGCGCCGAAAACCTGCAAAAGACCCTCCGGTCCCAGGGCTACAACGCCTATATCCGTACGGCGGATGGCATGAACCGCGTCTTCGTCGGGCCGCTGGTGGAGCGCGCCGAGGCCGACCGCCTGCGTGACCAGTTGCAGCGACAGCAGAAACTGGATGGCTTCGTCGTGCGCTTCAAGCCCGAGGACAGCTGAAAACCGGGCATCGACGGCGCGTAGCCGGTGCCGCCGTGTCTGGCTGGGGATTTTCGACGCTTACCCCCAAGGTCGCGCTCTGCTAAAATACGCCGCCTTTCCTCCTTTGCAGAAGACGCCGTGGCTTTCACCTGGGTCGATTGGGTCATCATCGTTGTCATCACCCTATCCAGCCTGATCAGTTTGAAGCGTGGCTTCGTGAAGGAAGCGCTTTCGCTGCTCACCTGGATCGTTGCCGGCGTGGTTGCCTGGATGTTCGGTGGTGCGCTGTCCCATCACCTTGCCGAATACATCAGCACGCCCTCGGCGCAGGTCATTGCGGCGTGCGCGATACTCTTCGTAGCCACCCTGCTGGTGGGGGCCTTGGCGAATTTCCTGATCGGCGAACTGATCAGGGTTACCGGGTTGTCGGGAACCGATCGTTTTCTCGGCATGGTATTTGGCGCCGCCCGCGGTGGGTTGCTGGTCGTGGTACTTGCCGGCCTGTTGAGTCTGGCGCCGGTGCAGCAGGACCCGTGGTGGCGTGAGTCGACACTGTTGCCCCATTTTCTATTGATCGCCGACTGGTCGAAGAACCTCATTCTCGGGTTCAGCGGCCAGTGGTTCGCCAGTTCGCTCAACCCGTCCGGTTGAGCCATTTCTACGGATGCCCGGCCTGTCGTGGTATCCGGTTAGCCTGTAAAACTGAGAGGTTCCTTGCATGTGTGGCATTGTCGGCATCGTCGGTAAGTCGAACGTCAATCAGGCGCTGTATGACGCGCTTACCGTACTGCAGCACCGCGGCCAGGACGCAGCCGGTATCGTGACCAGCCATGACGGCCGTCTGTTTCTGCGCAAGGACAACGGACTGGTCCGCGACGTATTCCAGCAGCGCCACATGCAGCGACTGGTCGGCAACATGGGTATCGGCCATATCCGTTATCCCACCGCCGGCAGCTCCAGTTCCGCCGAGGCCCAGCCGTTCTACGTCAACTCGCCGTACGGCATCACCCTGGCGCACAACGGCAACCTGACCAACGTCGACCAGCTGACCAAGGAAATCTACGAGTCGGACCTGCGCCATGTGAACACCAATTCCGATTCGGAAGTGCTGCTCAACGTCTTCGCCCACGAGCTGGCGGTGCGCGGCAAGCTGCAACCAACCGAGGAAGACGTCTTCGCCGCGGTGAGCAAGGTGCATGAGCGCTGCCGTGGTGGCTATGCGGTGGTGGCGATGGTGACCGGCTACGGCATCGTCGGCTTCCGCGATCCCAATGCGATCCGCCCGATCGTCTTCGGCCAGCGGCATACCGACGAGGGTGTGGAGTATATGATCGCCTCGGAAAGCGTGTCGCTGGACGTGCTCGGCTTCACCCTGATCCGCGATCTGGCCCCCGGCGAGGCGGTGTACATCACCACCGACGGCAAGCTGTTCACCCGCCAGTGCGCGGAGGCGCCGAAGCTTGCGCCGTGCATCTTCGAATACGTCTACCTGGCGCGCTCCGATTCCCTGATGGACGGCGTCTCGGTGTACAAGGCGCGCCTGCGCATGGGCGAGAAACTGGCCGACAAGATCCTGCGCGAACGCCCCGAGCACGATATCGACGTGGTCATCCCGATTCCCGACACCAGCCGCACCGCCGCGCTGGAGCTGGCCAACCGCCTGGGCGTGAAGTTCCGCGAAGGCTTCGTCAAGAACCGCTACATCGGCCGGACCTTCATCATGCCGGGGCAGGCCGCGCGCAAGAAGTCGGTACGCCAGAAGCTGAACGCCATCGACCTGGAGTTCCGCGGCAAGAACGTGCTGCTGGTGGACGACTCCATCGTGCGCGGCACCACCTGCAAGCAGATCATCCAGATGGCCCGTGAGGCGGGTGCGAAGAACGTCTACTTCTGTTCGGCGGCGCCGGCGGTGCGTTACCCGAACGTGTATGGCATCGACATGCCCAGCGCCCACGAACTGATCGCGCACAATCGCACCACCGAGGAAGTCGCCGAGCTGATCGGCGCCGACTGGCTGATCTACCAGGATCTGGAAGACCTCATCGATGCGGTGGGCGGCGGCAAGGTCAAGATCGAGCACTTCGACTGCGCGGTATTCGATGGCAAGTACATCACCGGCGACATCGACGAAGCCTATCTGCACAAGATCGAGCAGGCGCGCAACGACCTGAGCAAGGCCAAGACCAACGCGGTCAGTGCCATCATCGACCTGTACAACAACTGATTCACGCCTGAGAGAAGACGACCATGACAACTGAATGGGAAGCCGGGCGGCTGGACAGCGATCTCGAAGGCGTTGGGCTCGATACCCTGGCCGTGCGGGCGGGGCAGCGGCGCACGCCGGAAGCCGAGCACGGCGAGCCATTGTTCTTCACGTCGAGCTATGTCTTCCGCAGCGCCGCCGATGCGGCTGCGCGCTTTGCCGGCGAGGTGCCGGGCAATGTCTATTCGCGCTACACCAACCCGACGGTGCGTGCCTTCGAGGAACGCATCGCCGCGTTGGAAGGCGCCGAGCAGGCGGTGGCCACGGCGTCCGGCATGTCGGCCATTCTCGCCACGGTGATGAGCCTGTGCTCGGCGGGCGACCATGTGCTGGTGTCGCGCAGCGTCTTCGGCGCGACGGTCTCGTTGTTCGAGAAGTATTTCAAGCGCTTCGGGGTGGAGGTGGAGTATGTGCCGCTGACCGATTTCCCGGCCTGGGAATCGGCCTTCAAGGCCAATACCAAGCTGGCATTCGTCGAGTCGCCCTCCAATCCGCTGGCCGAACTGGTGGACATCGCCGCCCTGGCCCGGCTCTGTCATGCCAAGGGTGCGTTCCTGGCGGTGGACAACTGCTTCTGCACGCCGGTGTTGCAGCAGCCGCTGGCGCTCGGCGCGGATATCGTCATCCATTCGGCGACCAAGTACATCGACGGCCAGGGCCGTTGCCTTGGCGGCGTGGTTGCCGGGCGTAGCGAGCAGATGAAGGAAGTGGTCGGCTTCCTGCGTACCGCCGGGCCGACGCTCAGTCCGTTCAATGCCTGGGTGTTCCTCAAGGGCCTGGAAACCCTGCGCCTGCGCATGCAGGCCCATTGTGCCAGCGCCCAGCAGCTCGCCGAATGGCTGGAGCAACAGCCGGGGGTCGAGCGCGTCCACTATGCGGGGCTGCCCAGCCATCCGCAGCATGAGCTGGCGAAGCGGCAGCAGAAGGGCTTCGGTGCGGTGCTGAGCTTCGAGGTGGCCGGAGGCAAGGAGGGCGCCTGGCGCTTCATCGACGCCACCCGGTTGATCTCGATCACCGCCAACCTGGGCGACAGCAAGACCACCATCACCCATCCTGCCTCGACCACCCACGGTCGGCTCTCTGCCGAGGAGCGGGAGAACGCCGGCATTCGCGACAGCCTGATCCGGGTCGCGGTGGGCCTGGAAGACGTCGCCGACCTCAAGGTCGACCTCGCCCGGGGCCTGGCGGCGCTCTGAGCGCACCCCTACAACAAAAGCACCAGGCCGCCAGCCTGACCTACGCACCCGGCGACGCCGTTAGGCAGGGGGCGTTGGGCCAGGCTCGATCTCGAAGTCCCTGAGTACCACCGTCCTCACTGGCGCAGGTCGATCGCTGGCGCCGGCTCGCCCTGGCCGTCGAAAAGCTGCGAGGGGTTGGCCGGCAGGATGGTCGGGCTCGCCGAGTCCGTCTCGATCACCCGGATGTCGCTGTACTTCTTGCCGGACAGGGCCGCCAGGCCGGCGCGGTCGCGGATCACCGTCGGGCGCAGGAAGACCATCAGGTTGCGCTTGATGTGGGTTTCCTGGGTCGAGCGGAACAGGGCGCCGAGCAGCGGGATGTCGCCCAGCAGCGGCACCTTGGCATTGGTGCGGGTCACGTCGTCCTGGATCAGGCCGCCGAGCACGATCACTTGGCCATCCTCGGCGAGGATGGTGCTCTTGATCGCGCGCTTGTTGGTCACCAGGTCCACCGCCTGGGCGGTCAGGCTGGCGCTGGGGGCGATCGAGGAAATTTCCTGCTCGATCTGCAGCCGCAGCGTGGCGCCTTCGTTGATGTGCGGCGTGACCTTGAGCGTGACGCCGATGTCCTGGCGCTCGATGGTGGTGAAGGGGTTGGTGGCCCCCGAGGCGTCGGTGGTGTAGGAGCCGGTCTGGAAGGGCACGTTCTGGCCGACCAGTATTTCCGCTTCCTGGTTGTCCAGCGTCAGCAGGCTCGGGGTCGACAGCAGGTTGCTCTTGCTATTGGACGAGAGCGCCGTGATCAGCGCGCCGAAGCTGCGGCTGCCGATGCCGATGATCGCGCCATCGGGCAGGTTGCTCGGGATTTCGTTCTCGTTGATGGCGTTCAGTACGCTACCCACCGAAATTCCGGTATTGCCGAAGTTCACCCCGCCGGCACCGCCGGTGCTACCGCGTGCGTCGATGGCCCATTGCACGCCGAGGGCGTCGGTGATGTCGCCGGAAACCTCGACGATGGCGGCCTCTACCATGACTTGCGCACGCGGGATGTCCAACTGGCGGACGATGCTTTCCAGGGTGCCGATCAACTCCGGATCGGCCAGCAGCACCAGGGCATTGAGGCTCTCGTCGGCGCGGATCAGGATGTTTTGCGGCCTGCCGCTCGGGGTTTCGCCGCCTTCGGGGGCCGTCAGGCCCTCGGAGATGTCGCCGAGGGTTTCAGCCAGCGACTTGGCGTCGTTGTGACGCAGGCGGATCACGCGCGTGTTGGCCGAGCGCGTCGTCGGCGTATCCAGGCTCTGGGCCAGCGCGGCGAGCTTGCCACGGGCGCCGCGGGGGCCGATGAAGATCAGCCGGTTGGTGCGCGAGTCGGCGATGATCTGCACGCCGGATGGGCTTTTCGCTTCGCCGCGGATCAGCGCGTTTCTCAATACTTCGGCGATGTCCACCGCCCAGCCGTGCTGAAGGTTGAGCACCCCGTAATCGCCGCTTTCGGCCTGGTCGAGTTGGCGCACCAAGTCCTGGATGCGAGCGATATTGGCGCTGCGGTCGCTGATGATCAGCGCATTCGCCGAGGAAACCGCAGCGAGGTGACCGTATTGCGGAACCAGCGGGCGGATCAGCGGAATCAGCTCGGCGGCGGAGGTGTGCTGCACCCGGATCACTCGTGTCTCCAGCTGGTCGCCACCGGTGGGGCCGCCACCGGCCTCGGCCTTGGCTTCGGCATTGGGCACGATGCGGGCGACGTCACCCTGGGTGAGAACGCTGAAGCCGTGCGTCGCCATCACCGAAAGGAACAGCTGGTAGACCTCGCTCAGCGACAGGGTCGCGTTCGAGACCACGCTGACCTGGCCCTTGACCCGGGGATCGACGATGAAGGTCTGCCCGCTGAGTTGGCTGATCTGGTCGATGAACGCACGGATATCGGCATCCTTGAGGTTTATGGTCCAGCCGTCCTGCTGGGTGCCGCTCGGTTCGATACCCGGTTCGGCAGCGAGCAGGGGCAGGGGGGCGGCCAGCAGGCCGGTGGCGAGCAGGACAAGCAGCGGGCGCGAGAGAGGCTTGGGCATCGGTCAATCGTCTTCCGTGGGCTGGTCGTTGGCGGGCGCGGGATCTGTCTGGTCCACGGCTTCTTCGAGTTGCTGGCGCAAGGCGTCCATCTGTTGCTGCATCAGCTGTGCATCCTCGGTTTGTGACTCGGCAGGGGATTGTTCGTCCAGATACGCTTCGGGCGGTTCGTCGGGGATGTAGGTCGTCGGGCGAACCTGGGGAAAGTGCAGGGTTTCGACATGGCCGTTGCGCAGGATCTCCACCCGATCCGGATACACGGCATGCAGGCTGATGCCGCTGTCCAGTGCCTCGCCCTGCCAGTAGAGCCGGGGTGGCTGGCCTTCGAGCTGGATGATCGCGCTGGAGCGTTGTGGCTCGGCATGCACGAAGCTGCCGCGCAGGGTCAGGCCGATGTCGCTAGCGGAGGGCGCGTAGCCCGGCGCTGGCGCGGCGGAGCCGAAGAGCGTTTCCAGTCGCTGCAGGTCAGGACGAGCGAAGTTGCCAAACGCCTGCTCGCCGCCGCCTGTCGGGGCTGAGGCTCGAACCAGGTGCAACCCGTGCTGAATCTGCATGGCCAGGTAGACGGCGAAGGCGCACAGCAACAGGGCGCTGATGATCCAGGGGACAGGGGGCCGGTAGTTGCGCAGCTTTCCTGGCAATGACAAGCGAAATACTCCGTGGCGCTTTGTTGTGGGTTCCCTTTGCGGGCCAGCCTCGGCCCAGGCGTTGCTGTTCTTCCAGGCGCAGCCGTGGCCTTGGCGCGGTGAAATCCTCAGGACACTGACAGCGTTGGCGAGGCATGGTGCCCTGGGGCGGTTACAAAGCTGTGCGGCAATTGTAGTTGACTGTGCTTTTTCGAAAAAAATTCAATGCTGTTGTTGACTTACAGGTGGTGGGTGAGTAAATTGCGCGCCTCGCAAGGCGATCGGCTGATTAGCTCAGCTGGGAGAGCACCTGCATCACACGCAGGGGGTCGGCGGTTCGATCCCGTCATCAGCCACCAATCCTTGCGAGATACGGACGAAAGTCCGGCCGACGCGCAGCGGTAGTTCAGTCGGTTAGAATACCGGCCTGTCACGCCGGGGGTCGCGGGTTCGAGTCCCGTCCGCTGCGCCATATATCTTCGCCGTTTCCATGAAGCGGTGGAACATTGAAAGCTGCCAAGGGCAGCTTTTTTTGTGCCTGAAAAAAGTCTATATCCCGTTATGTGTTGCAGAGCCTCGCTGGAAGTACCTGCCTCGGATTTCCAGCAACAGCTGATATTCGAGCGATCAGGCGCTCGCGGGTAGGTTGGCGCTGAGCGTAGCGAAGCCCAACTGGGGTTGGGCAAGAACGTGTTGGGCTTCGTCGCTTCGCTCCTCAACCCAACCTACGGCGCTGCTTTTGTGGGAGACCGCGCCCGTTCCCGACAGGCGGGCGGCATTCATCACATCCCTGTGAATTGCCCGACCTCGGGACGATGCTTTCGAGCTTTCGAGCTCGCCCGGCAGGAGTGCCCTATTCTGGGGTGTGTTTGGCATAAGTGCACCGAGATGGCACTCAGTATCCCCGCCTATGCTACCCAATGACCCAAAACAGGCCGCTGTTGCAGGCTGGAGCAGTTCTTGCTCTGTCAGTGCCAGCCGTCTCGCTGCGGATTTGCAATGGGCGGTCGCCAAAAATCGAAAACTCATCCGCTCCGCCCAGATGCTGCGCGGAGTCATTTTTTGTTGCCTGCTCACCGATGACCCATAAAGACACTTCCAGAATCACCCGCCGCGGCAGTCTGCTGAGCAGTGAGGTGCTGGATCGCTCCCGCGTTCTCGACACGCTGGTGAACAATCTCGAAGGCATGGCCTATCGCTGCCTCAACAATGGGCAATGGACGATGATCTTCGTCAGCCAGGGCTGCCTGGGCTTGTGCGGCTACAGCGCCGCCGAACTGGTCAACGACACGATGGTGTCCTGGGAGCAGATCACCCATCCAGATGATCGCGCGCGGGTGAGGCGCAGCGTCGAAACGGCCATCGACGGGCTGGGGCGCTTCACCGTGCAGTACCGCATACGTACCGCGGCTGGCTACTTCAAATGGGTGATGGAGCGTGGCGTCGCGGTGCCGGACGAGCAGGGCGAGATCGTCATCGAAGGGTTCATCGAGGACATCACCGGGCAGAAGGCGGTACTCGAAGCCCTGGAGCAGGCCGAGCTGCGCTATCGCAGCATCTTCGAGAACGCCAGCGAGGGAATCTTCCAGTCGACCCGCGATGGCCGTTACCTGGCCGCCAACCCGGCGTTGGCGCGAATCTATGGGTACGACACCGCAACCGCACTGGTCGCCGACCTGGCCGACATCGAGCGGCGCCTGTATGTCGAGGGCGGGCGCCGCGAGACGTTCTGCCGGTTGATGGAACAACAGGGCGAGGTGCTCAACTTCGAGTCCGAGGTCTATCGGCGCGATGGCACGCGCATCTGGATTTCCGAGAATGCCCATGTCGTGCACGGCGCGAATGGCGAATTCATCTGCTATGAAGGCACCGTGCAGGACATCTCCGAGCGCAAGCACTACCAGCAGCAGCTCGAACGCCAGGCCAACCACGACCTGCTGACCGGCCTGCCCAATCGCATTCTGCTCAACGACCGCATCGAGCAGGGGCTGGCCCGCGCGGCGCGGCTGGGCTACTACCTGCCCCTGGTCTTCATCGACCTGGACAACTTCAAGTTCATCAACGACGGCCTCGGGCATGTCGCCGGCGACGAGCTGTTGAAGAGCATCGCCAAGCGTCTCGCCGGTAGCCTGCGCAGCTCCGATACGGTGGCGCGGGTCGGCGGTGACGAATTCGTGCTGGTACTCAACGATCATTACCGCATCAGCACGGTGATTTCGCTGCTGGAGCGGATGCTGAACGAGATTCGCCGCCCCGTGACCCTCGCCGGCCGCGAATTCCAGGTCGGGGCAAGCCTGGGGGTGGCGATGTTTCCCGATGACGGCGAGGATGCGCAGAGCCTGCTCAAGCACGCCGATATCGCCATGTATGCGGCCAAGAAGCGTGGCCGCAACAATTTCCAGTTCTTCACCCACGACCTCAACCGGATCGCCGACGAGCGCCTCAACCTGGAGGCTGCCATGCGCCTTGCCCTGGAGGGCGACGAATTCACCGTGCACTACCAGCCCAAGGTCGATGCCGCGTGCCGCATCGTCGGGGTCGAGGCGCTGGCGCGCTGGACGCATGCCGGGCTGGGGGTGGTCGGGCCGGACCGCTTCATCCCGATCGCGGAGGAAAGCGGGCTGATCATGCCGCTGACGCTGGCCATCCTGCGCCGTGCCTTCAGCGCCGCCCGCAGGTGGAACGAGGGGCGCGCCACGCCGCTGCTGGTGGCGGTGAACCTCTCGCCGCTGTTGTTTCTCGGCGACGATATCGTCGAGCGGATCGCCGCACTGCTGGAGGAGATCGGACTGTCGCCGGCACTGGTGGAGCTGGAGATCACCGAAACGGTATTTCTCGGCGACGGCGCGCGTGCGGTGGCGATCCTAACCGAGTTCAAGGCGCTCGGCTTCCGCCTGGCCATGGACGATTTCGGCACCGGCTATTCGTCGCTCAGCTATCTGCGGCGCTTCCCGCTGGACATCATCAAGATCGACCGTTCGCTGGTCACTGGCCTCGAGCACGAGGACGAGGTGGCGATGATCGCCCGCGCCGCCATCTCGCTGGGCAAGAGCCTGCGCAAGACGGTGGTCGCCGAAGGCGTGGAGAACCGGGCGCAGTTCGAATTCCTTTGCCGCCAGGGCTGCGATGAGTTCCAGGGCTTCCTGCTCTCGCGGCCGTTGCCCGAGGCGCAGGTCACCGCCTTGCTCGCGGCCGGCGGCGTGGTGCGGCTGTAGCGCCGTTCGCCACTTCAGCGCGCAGCGTTGGACGTGGTGCCGTCCCGCCAGAGCTGCACCAGCTCCTGCGGGGCGCGTTCCTCGGGAATCTGCAGGATCATCTCGGCGTCGACATCCTCGCGCCGATAGTGCAGTTCGATCCGGTAGTAGCGCTGGTCGCCGGCGCCGGCGGTCTTGCTGGCGACCGGCAGGCAGCGCTCGAGCAGCGTGCAGATGTCGCGACGCTGGGCGGTGTCGCAGCGGGCGAACTCGATCTGTCGCGGCCGCGTCAGGCCCGGCAGCGCGGCGAATCCACCCTGGCGCGACAGGCGTAGCGAGCTGTCGGGTCCCAATTCGGGCATCTTCATGCCGCCTCCTCAGTGTGGCTCGACGCCGACGTCGGCCCAGGCCTGGCGCAGCGCCTCGAACGGCTGCGACTGGGCGCCGAACACGCGTCCGGCATGGGCCAGGGTCAGCCCGGAAAAGGCGGCGAAGTCGGCGTCGTTGGGTAGTTGCGGGTCGCAGATGGTGTCGTACCAGATGCGCCCGGCCTGTTCCCAGGCATAGCCGCCCAGCGTGGTGGCGGCCAGGTAGAAGGCGCGGTTGGGGATGCCGGAGTTCAGGTGCACGCCACCGTTGTCCTCGCGGGTCTCGATGAAGTCGCGCATGTGCGCCGGCTGCGGGTCGCGGCCGAGCAGCGGATCGTCATAGGCGGTGCCGGGATGGGCCATCGAGCGCAGGGCGACACCCTGGACCTTGTCGGTGAGCAATTCGGCGCCGACCAGCCAATCCGCCTCCGCGGCCATCTGGCCCAGGCTGTGCTGCTTGGTCAGCACGCCGAAGACGTCCGATATGGATTCGTTCAGCGCCCCCGACTGGTTGAAGTAGACCAGCGCGGCCTCGCTCTCGATCAGCCCGTGGGTCAGCTCGTGGGCGATCACGTCCAGCGAGCGGGTGAAGCGCTGGAACAGCTCGCCGTCGCCATCGCCGAAGACCATCTGCTCGCCGTTCCAGAAGGCGTTTTCGTAGCCCTGCCCGTAGTGCACGGTGCCGATCAGCGGCATGCCCAGGTCGTCGATCGAATCGCGCTGGAACACCTGCCAGAAGAAGTCGTAGGTCGCGCCGAGCCCGTCGTAGGCCTCGTCGACGGCCGGGTCGCCGCTGGCCGGCTGGCCCTCGCGGCGCCGTTGCACGCCGGGCAGCTGCATGCGCTGCTCGGCGTCGTGGATGCGCCGTTGCGGGTGCCGGGCGTGCGCTGCTCGCCAAGCTCGGCGATAGCGGTGGGGCGTGGCGGGCCGGGGTTGGGCAGCAGGCTGTGCAGGTGGTCGAGGGTGATGCGGGCGCAGCCGCGCTGGTAGGCGGAACCGCGATCGACGATGCGGTCGAGGATATACGGCGGGATGAAGGTGGAGCGGGTGTGCATCGGCGCTACTCCTCGTCTGGCGATGCTGCTTTGACCGTCAGCATAGCCCGGCCTTCGGCAGCGGATGCGGACGCCGACCGAAGGCCGGACAGCGGCGTGCTACTGGCGGACGGGCGCACCCTTGGCGTCATCCGCTGTCACTTGTCCTGAACCCCGTGCCACCGGCCCGGTGCCGGGCGGGAGATCACTCGACGAGGAGTTGCCCATGTTCGGTCTGGAAGCACTGGAGCTCGCGCGGATCCAGTTTGCCTTCACCATCTCGTTTCACATCATCTTTCCGGCGATCACCATCGGCCTGGCCAGCTATCTCGCGGTGCTCGAAGGCCTCTGGCTGAAGACCCGGCAGGAGGTCTACCGCGACCTCTACCATTTCTGGCTGAAGATCTTCGCGGTCAACTTCGGCATGGGGGTGGTCTCCGGGATCGTCATGGCCTATCAGTTCGGCACGAACTGGAGCGCGTACTCCGAATTCGCCGGCAGCGTCACCGGGCCGCTGCTCACCTACGAGGTGCTGACCGCCTTCTTCCTCGAGGCCGGTTTCCTCGGCGTGATGCTGTTCGGCTGGAACCGCGTCGGCCCGCTGCTGCACTTCTTCTCCACGGTCATGGTGGCGGTGGGCACGCTGATCTCGACGTTCTGGATTCTCGCCTCGAACAGCTGGATGCATACCCCACAGGGCCACGAGATCATCGATGGGATCGTGGTACCGGTGGACTGGCTGGCGATCATCTTCAACCCGTCCTTTCCGTACCGGCTGGCGCACATGGCGGTGGCCGCGTTCCTCGCCACGGCGTTCTTCGTCGGCGCCTCGGCGGCCTGGCAACTGTTGCGCGGGCGGGACAACCCGGCGGTGCGCAAGATGCTGTCGATGGCCATGTGGATGGCCCTGCTGGTGGCGCCGGTGCAGGCGCTGATCGGCGACTTCCACGGGCTCAACACCCTCGAATACCAGCCGGCGAAGATCGCCGCGATCGAGGGCCACTGGGACAACTCCTCGGGCGAACCCACGCCGCTGCTGCTGTTCGGCTGGCCCGACATGGAAGCGGAGACGACCCGCTACAAGCTGGAGATTCCCTACCTCGGCAGCCTGATCCTCAACCACAGCCTGAGCGAGCCGATCCCGGCGCTCAAGGATTTCCCGCCCGCGGACCGGCCGAATTCGACGATCGTGTTCTGGACCTTCCGCATCATGGTCGCGCTCGGCCTGCTGATGATCGCCACCGGTATCTGGAGCCTGCTGCTGCGCCGTGGCGGGCGGCTGTACGCGTCGCGGCCGTTCCTGCGTCTGGTGCTGTGGATGGGACCTTCCGGCTGATCGCGATCCTCGCCGGCTGGTACACCACCGAGATCGGCCGCCAGCCCTGGGTGGTCTACGGCCTGATGCGCACCGCCGATGCGGTGTCCAGCCATGGTGCCGGGCAGTTGGGACTGACCCTGGCGATGTTCGTCATCGTCTACTTCGCGGTGTTCGGCGTCGGCATGCTCTACGTGTTGCGCCTGGTAGCCAAGGGCCCGGTGCTCAGCGAGGGGCGCGGGAAGGGTGTCGGCGGGCCCGGCGAGCAGCGCACGCCGATGCGGCCGATATCCGCCGCGGACGAGGCGATCCACCATGAGCACGGCGATCAACTGGGCGAGAGGAATTGAGCCATGGGTATCGATCTTTCACTGATCTGGGCGGTGATCATCATCTTCGGCATCATGATGTACGTGGTGATGGACGGCTTCGATCTGGGCGTCGGCATCCTCTTTCCCTTCGTCCAGAACGGCGCCGAGCGCGACGTCATGATGAACACCGTGGCGCCGGTCTGGGACGGCAACGAGACCTGGCTGGTGCTGGGCGGCGCGGGGCTGTTCGCGGCGTTTCCGCTGGCCTATTCGGTGGTGCTCTCGGCGCTCTACCTGCCGATCGTCTTCATGCTGATGGGACTGATCTTCCGCGGCGTGGCGTTCGAGTTCCGCTTCAAGGCCAGCAGGCGGCGCCAGCACATCTGGGACAAGGCCTTCATCGGCGGCTCGCTGGCGGCGACCTTCTTCCAGGGCGTGGTGCTGGGCGCCTTCATTAGCGGGCTGCCGGTGGAGGGCAGGAGCTATGCCGGCGGCGCGCTGGACTGGCTGACGCCGTTCTCGCTGTTCTGCGGCCTGGCGCTGATCATCGCCTACGCGCTGCTCGGCTGCACCTGGCTGATGATGCGCACCGCGGGCGACCTGCAGAAGCGCATGCACGACATCGGCGTGCCGCTGGTATGGGCGGTGCTGGCGGTCACCGGCATCGTCAGCCTGTGGACGCCGCTGACCCATCCGGACATCACCGAGCGCTGGTTCAGCCTGCCCAACCTGTTCTGGTTCATGCCGGTCCCTCTGCTGGTGCTGCTGTGCACCTTCGGCCTGCTGCGCTCGATCCAGCGCTACGCCAACTACACGCCGTTCCTGCTTACCCTGGCGTTGATCTTCCTCGGCTACAGCGGCCTGGGCATCAGCCTGTGGCCGAACATCATCCCGCCGTCGGTGAGCATCTGGGACGCCGCCGCGCCCGCCCAGAGCCAGGGCTTCACCCTGGTCGGTGCGCTGCTGATCATTCCGCTGATCCTGATGTACACCGCCTGGAGCTATTACGTGTTCCGCGGCAAGGTCAGTGCCGAGGACGGTTACCACTGATGAAGGACGGGAACGAGCCGCAACAGAAGCCGCTCTGGCAGCGCATGAGCTGGCTGGTGCTGATCTGGAGCGGCAGCGTGCTGGCGCTCGCGGTCGTCGCCTGGCTGTTGCGCCTGGCGATGAACGCGGCGGGCCTGGCCGCGCCTTGACGGCACCTGCGCCGGGGTTGGGCATGATTGCGCACGGGCTGCGCCGTTTTATGGCATGGGCGCTCGCTGGCACGGGTAATAGCGTCACCAATCGTTCATTTGCAGGCTGTAGGTTGTCTGGCACGAACCTTGAATTTCCTTGTGCAAGTTGCCAAGCCACTTTGCAGACTAGAGACGGAAGCTTTCCTATGGACGATTACCAGGACGAATTGCTCGAATGGCACGCGGCGGAGCAGGATTGCCCCGATTCGGCGGAGGATGCGGTCGAGCTATAGGGAGCCTGAGACTTCAGGTCTGCTCGGCCGGGTGCCGCTGGGTGCGCCGATAGTCGCCCGGCGTCTGCCCACTCCAGCGTTTGAAGGCACGCTGGAAGGCTTCGGCCGAGGAGAAGCCGAGCAGCCAGGCGATCTCGCCGAAGGCCGATTCGGTATCGCGGATATAGGCCATCGCCAGGTCGCGGCGCGTATCGTTGAGGATCGCGCGATAGCTGGTGCCTTCCTCGAGCAACTTGCGCCGCAAGGTCCAAGGCGGCATCTGCAGGCGCCCGGCGATCTGCTGCAGGTCCGGCTCCTGCCCCTTGAGCAAGGGGCCGAGTAGCTGTGCCACCCGCTCGCGCAGGCTGCGGGTACGGGTGCGGCGCTCCAGTTCGTTCTCGCAGAGTTTCAGCAGATGGCGCCAGGTGCCCGGGCAATGCTCCGGGTTGCGCAGGGCGAGGGTGGCCTTGTCCAGGTGCAGCTGGTTCGCCGCGGCGGCGAAGGTCACTGGGCGACCGAACAGCGCTTCGTAATGCGCGGCATACGCCGGTGCCTCGAACTCGATGTGGATCGCCGTCGGTACCAGTGCCTGCCCGGCCAGGCGCGCGAGCTGCGCGACCCAGCTGGCCAGCACGGTATCCACCACGAAGCGGTTGTAGGCGTTGTAGGGGCTGATCGAATAGAAGCGCAGCCAGGCGCCCGAGGCGTCTTCATGGAAGCTGGAATGGCCGCGGTAGTTGGACGCGTAGAGGGGCTCGAAGCGGATCAGCGCTCGCGCGGCTTCGCGCACCGTCGGCGCCTGCGCGGCGGCGATGCCGGCCAGGCCGAGATGCCCCGGCTTGCGCAGGCGGCCCATCTCCAGGCCGAGCGCGGGGTCGCCGGCGAGCTGGATGGCCGCGTGGCCCAGGCGCATGTAGCGCGGAATCGACAGCCGTGCCTGGGGTTCGGCGAGGCGTTCGGCATCCAACCCGTAGGCTTCCAGCAGCGGCCGGGCATCCAGGTCGCGCAGCTGCAACGCCTCGGCGAGGCTGTGCACGAAACCCACGGACAGATCCCCCAGCCGCACCCGTTGCGCATTCATGTCAGTCACCGAGCCAGAGATTGCTTATCTGCACCGGGATGCCAGGCCCGGGCGGGGCGGGGCGGCGGGGCGAGCCGAGCAGGTTCCAGGGCAGGCCGAGGGTCCGCACGGCCATGTGCGGAATGGCCTCGGGCAGGCCGTCGAATGTGCCGTCGCAGTGGGCTTGCGGGTTCGCCGGCGCGCCGGGAATGGCCAGCAGCTGCGCCGTGGCGGGTATTGGCTGCAGATAGGCGTCGCAACCCAGCAGCACCGCCAGCGCGCCGGCCGGGGTATCGATGGTTGGCCGCGGCCCGATGACGGGCGCGATGCTGTAGCGGCGCTCGTAGCGGCTCAGCGCATGCTTGTACTGCAGCGCTCCGAGCGGCTTGCCGTGGGCGTCGAAGGTCAGGCTGACCTGCCGCAACGGCCCCTTGCCGGCCCGCAGCCGCTCGCCATCCAGATAGGGCTCGGGCAGCACGATCGAGCCGGCCACCAGGGTCACGCCGAAGCGCGCGGCCAGTTCGCCGAAGATACGCTGGTAGTCCTCGGCCATCCGCCGGGCCTTGAGCTGCAGCACGGCGCCGGTGCGCCGATCGTCGCCCTGGTGGCCGGTCAGTGCGCGCAGGTAGTGCCCCGGGTTGCTCAGCGCCATCCATTGCATGGCATCGCGCAGGGTGCGGGCCTGCTGCACTTCCGGCTTCTCACCGAGGGCGAACAGCCCCGTGCCGACGTGCTCGGGCAGCACCACGATGGTCTTGTCGTTGAGCAGGCCGGCGTCGGCGGCCTGCTGCAGGTAGGTGGCGAACTTCAGCTGCAGGCGCTCGCGGCTCTGGTAGTCGGCCGGCTGCAGCCGTGTCTCGATGCCGAGCAGGTTGCCGGCATCGCCCGGCTGGCCGCGGCTGTCGATCGGCAGGGTGCGCAGGTCCGACAGCAGCGGACCGCTGCGGCGGTCGCGCGTCCAGTCCAGGTAAACGGCGAACGCGGCGCCGGCGAGCACCAGCAGCAGGAGTAGTTTGATCGAGGTACGCATGGGCCTGGCGACAGTCGATGGACGGCTCAGCCTAGGCAATGCAGGCCATATTGCCAAGCCGTTTTGCGCTGAAGGATCAGAAAGTTGTCACTTTCGATCATTGAGCGGGGCGCAAGTGCTGTTTATCGTCGCTGCATACCGACCGCAGCCCCATGAGGCTCGGCGCTTCGATGAGGACAGACCATGACCGCTTTCCCGAATCTGCTGGCTCCGCTCGACCTGGGTTTCACCACCCTGCGCAACCGTGTGCTGATGGGCTCCATGCATACCGGCCTGGAGGAGATGCCCAACGGCTTCGAGCGGATGGCGGCGTTCTTCGCCGAACGCGCCCGCGGCGGCGTCGGCCTGATCGTCACCGGCGGTGTCGGGCCGAACGAGGAAGGCTCGGTGCGCGCCGGTGCGGCCAAGCTGTCCACGCCGGAGGAAGCCGAGGAACACAAGGTGGTCACCCAGGCGGTGCACGAGGCGGGCGGCAAGATCTGCATGCAGATCCTGCATGCCGGGCGCTACGCCTATAGTCCGCAACTGGTCGCGCCGAGCGCGATCCAGGCGCCGATCAACCCGTTCACGCCGCGCGAGCTGGACGAGGAGGGCATCGAGAAGCAGATTCGCGACTTCGTCAACTGCGCCAGCCTGGCCCAGCGCGCCGGCTACGACGGCGTCGAGATCATGGGCTCGGAAGGCTACTTCATCAACCAGTTCCTGGTCGCCCATACCAACCATCGCAGTGACCGCTGGGGCGGCAGCTACGAGAACCGCATGCGCCTGGCCGTGGAGATCGTGCGCCGCGTGCGCGAGGCGGTCGGCCGCGACTTCATCATCATCTTCCGCCTGTCGATGCTCGACCTGATCGAAGGCGGCAGCACCTGGGAAGAAGTGGTGCAACTGGCCAAGGCCATCGAGCGGGCCGGCGCGACGCTGATCAACACCGGCATTGGCTGGCACGAGGCACGAATTCCGACCATCGCCACCAAGGTGCCGCGCGCGGCCTTCACCAAGGTCACCGCCAAGCTGCGCGGCGAGGTGGGCATTCCGCTAGTCACCACCAACCGTATCAATACCCCGGAAGTGGCCGAGCGGGTGCTGGCCGAGGGCGATGCGGACATGGTGTCGATGGCGCGGCCGTTCCTCGCCGATCCGGAATTCGTCAACAAGGCGGCCGCCGGCCACAGCGAGCGCATCAATACCTGCATCGGCTGCAACCAGGCCTGCCTGGACCACACCTTCAGCGGCAAGCTGACCACCTGCCTGGTCAACCCGCGCGCCTGTTACGAAACCGAGCTGAACTACATCCCGACCACGGCGGTGAAGAAGATCGCCGTGGTCGGTGCCGGACCGGCGGGGCTGGCGGCTGCCAGCGTCGCCGCCGAGCGTGGCCACCGGGTGATGCTGTTCGATGCCGCCGGCGAGATTGGCGGCCAGTTCAACGTCGCCAAGCGCGTGCCGGGCAAGGAGGAGTTCCACGAGACCCTGCGCTACTTCCAGAACCGGCTGCAGGAAACCGGCGTCGAGCTGCGCCTGAATACCCGCGCCAGCGCCGAGTCGCTGCTGGCCGAAGGCTTCGACGAGATCGTCCTGGCCACCGGCATCGTCCCACGCACCCCGGAGATTCCCGGCATCGATCATCCGAAGGTGATCGGCTACCTGGATGCGATCCTCGAGCGCAAGCCGGTCGGCCAGCGCGTCGCGGTGATTGGCGCTGGCGGCATCGGTTTCGACGTGTCGGAATACATCACCCACGACGGGCAATCCACCAGCCTGGATCGCGAGGCCTTCTGGAAGGAGTGGGGCATTGATCTCGGCCTGTCGGTACGCGGCGGCGTCGCCGGCATCCAGCCGGCGCCCCATGCGCCCAGGCGTCAGGTCTATCTGCTGCAGCGCAAGAAATCCAAGGTCGGCAACGGCCTGGGCAAGACCACCGGCTGGATTCACCGTACCGGGCTGAAGAACAAGCACGTGCAGATGCTCAATGCGGTCGAGTACCTGCGGATCGACGACGCCGGGCTGCATATCCGCGTGGCCGAAGGCGCGCCACAGGTGCTGCCGGTGGATACGGTGATCCTCTGCTCCGGGCAGGAGCCGCTGCGCGAGCTGCAGGCGGGTCTGGAAGCCGGTGGCGCGCGCGTGCACCTGATCGGCGGTGCGGACGTTGCCGCCGAACTGGATGCCAAGCGGGCGATCAACCAGGGCAGCCGCCTCGCCGCCGAACTCTGAAGCCGACGCCCCGTCCATGCGGGGCGTTTCGCCTACCCGACCCGGAGCAATGGCCGATGAATAACACAGTCGTACTACAACCCGAGGCCGCCGCCAGCCTGCAGGCCTGGCACCGGATGGTCGCCGCCGGCGACTTAGGCGGCCTGCCCGAGTTGCTGCATCCGCAGGTGGTGTTCCGCTCACCGATGGCCTACAAGCCGTACGAGGGCGCGGCCATGGTCAATCTGATCCTCACGACGGTGCTCAGGGTGTTCGAGGATTTTCGCTATCACCGTGAGCTGGCCAGCGCACAGGGGCGGGATGTTGTCCTCGAGTTCAGTGCCCGCGTGGGTGACCGTGAACTCAAGGGCATCGACATGATTCGCTTCGACGAGGCGGGCAGGATCGTCGACTTCGAGGTGATGGTCCGCCCCATGAGCGGCTTGCAGGCTCTCGGCGAAGAAATGGGGCGCCGGCTCGCGGCATACATGGGATGAGTTAGACGCTCATCGCAAAATCGGCAGGGCCACCCATCGCCCCGCGCCGCGATGGCCGGGGCACTGCCAACCCAGTCACATTGCCTGCCCGAAGTTTTCCCCTAAACTTGCCGCACCAACGAGACGGTGCCGGCTTTGCAAGGCCGTGCCGCCCCGGAAATCGCTGCTCGCAATTGCGGGCGATAGAAGGATGTCGAGCATGCAGAACAAACCGCAGATGGTCGAAGCCGTGCTGTTCTACGGCGACGACGGCATCTGCAAGGAAATGCTGTTCCCGGAATTCGAAGCGGTCCTGGACGGCGTGGTCAACCTGCCCGAATTTGCCGACCGGCAGATGCGTGCGGCCTACGTATTGATCAATCCGCGGCTGCAGGTGCGCGCCGCGGTGTTCTTCTGTCTCGACTTCAACGAGGACGGTTCCGCCGACGATGGCTGGAACATCCCCCTGCGCCAACTGGCCGAACGCACCGGCCGCGGCCCGGACATGGGGGCCGGGCCGATTCGCCTGGCCTGCCGCAGCCAATGCCCGGTGTCCTGGCACCAGATGCACATGTGGGACCCCAAGGTAACTCCCGAGCGCAACGACCTGCTGTTGTTGCGCGAGCGTGTCAAGCGCA
This sequence comes from Pseudomonas sp. BAY1663, assembly GCF_000582595.1. Taxonomy (NCBI): domain Bacteria; kingdom Pseudomonadati; phylum Pseudomonadota; class Gammaproteobacteria; order Pseudomonadales; family Pseudomonadaceae; genus Pseudomonas; species Pseudomonas sp. BAY1663. The sequence goes on along the minus strand of NZ_AZSV01000003.1, from coordinate 63,880 downwards.
ACCAGCTGGGCCTGCTGGTCGAGGACGAGGCGCCACTGGCGGTACCGGCCGAGCGCTTGCAGATGGTTGCCGAAGATACCTGGTACGCCGCCGACGCCGCCAAGCAGAAGCTCGCCAAGCGCGCGGAGAAGCTCGAGCAGGAGCAGCGTCAGAAGGCTGCGTTGCTGATCAAGCAGCAGCGCCAGCGCATCGCCAACCTCGAGCGCCAGCGCGAAGAAGAGGTGCTCAAGCTGCGTACCGGCGCGGACAAGGAGCACAAGCGGCTGCAGGATGAGATCCAGGCATTGCAGCAGCAACTGCAGCAGCAGGCCGAGATCAACAGCGGCCTGCATGCGCAGATCACGGCGCAGGCCGCGAGCTTCCAGAAGGCGCGCGAGGAGATGAGCAAGCAACTGCGCACGCTGGAAATGAATGGCCGCGTGGAAGCGGGCGCCGCCCGTGAACAGTTCGAGTATGAAGCGCAGGCACGCATTGCCGCGGCGGTCGCCGAATACAAGGAGCAGGTGGCGATCCGCGACGTGGAACTTGCCTATCGCAACGAGCTGGATGCGCAACTGGAGGAGGAAGTCCAGCGCCTCAAGCGCGAATGCGAGACGTTGAGTCGCAGTGGCGATCAGGTGCTGGAGGAGCTGTCGCGCCAGGGCGTGGTGTTCACAGCCTACCATCCGGGCGCCGGGCACCTGACCATCGCATTGCCGGACCTGGCCCGCTACCGGGCCAATCCCCTGGCTTATGCCGCCGCCAAGTGCTTCGTCTCCGAGGACCAGTATCGCCAATGGCTGGAGCACTATCAGAAGCCGGCATGCGTGGCCACGCTGCCCAGCGGCGAGCGTTGTGCAATGCCCCTGGACAAGATCGATACGCCGAGCCGCTTCGTGATCGGCGAGTCCAATTGCTGTGCCCGCCACGGCAAGGAAGGCCGGCAGCGCACCGGCAGCTGAGCGTTTTGTCCTTCACGCACTCTCCCCACGCCTTCGCCGGCCCCTTGCGCTTGCAGCGCTTGCCGCTGGATTGGCTGCAGCGCGCCGGCGTCGAGGTCGCCGTGCTGCGCCTCGACCAGGTGGATCCGGAGCTGTCCGGCAACAAATGGTTCAAGCTTACCCGGCACCTCGATGCGGCATGCGCAGCCGGGGCGCCGGGGTTGATCAGCCTGGGTGGTGCGCACTCCAATCATCTGCATGCCCTGGCGGCTGCCGGGCGTCGCTTCGGCTTCGCCACCGTTGGCCTGCTGCGCGGGCACGAGCAGGAGACGCCGACGATAGACGACCTGCGTGCCTGCGGCATGCGCTTGCACTGGCTGGGCTACGGTGGCTATCGGGCGCGCAATCTGCCGGGCTTCTGGGCACCATGGCTCGAGCGTTACCCCGGGTTCCACTGTGTTCCTGAAGGCGGGGGCGGCCTGGCCGGGGCACAGGGTTGCGTCGTGCTGGTTTCGCAGCTGCAGTCGCTGCTGCCGACGATTGGCTGGGAGCATTACGATGCGACCTGGCTGGCGGTGGGTACCGGGACCACCCTGGCCGGTCTGGTCATCGGCGAGGCGGGTCGGCATCCGCTATTCGGCGCGCTGGCCGGGCCGCCGTCACACGCGGTGGATGTCCGTCTGGCCCAGCTGTTCGCCGAGGCTGGCGTTGCCAATGGCGGCTACGAGCTACTGGATGCGAGCCGTGGTGGTTTCGGCCGCTTCGACGCCGAGCTGGCGCATTTCATCCAGGCCTCGGAGTACGAAGGCGGCGTGCCGCTTGATCCGGTCTACACCGCCAAGGCCATGCTGGCATTGCGCCTTTACGTCGAGCGCGGTTATTTTCCGCCAGGTACGCGGCTCGTCTTCATTCACACCGGCGGGCTACAGGGACGCCGGGCTGCCGAGGCGCAGCTGCGACGGTTAATGGGCTGACGGACCTTTGGATATTCCTGGATGAACAACCCCCTGCACCCTGATCAGTTGCGCAACCTGATTCCGCTCAACACGCTGTCGCCCCGCCAACTATGGGAGCTACGAGCCCGGCTGGCGCCGCAACCGCTGGCCGCTGGACAGGTGCTCGAATACGTCGGGGCACAGCCGTCCGCCCGCTATTTCCTGTTGTCCGGCAGCCTGGCGCTGGTCGATGACGAGGGCCACGAAAGCCGCCTGCGGGCTGGTACGCCCGCCGGCTGTCACAGCCTGCCGCAGTCCCGTCTCCAGCACGTGCGCGCGCTGGAAGACTGTCGGCTGCTGGCTGTGGACAATTCGGAGCTGGAGCGCCTGCTGTCCTGGCGCCAGGCCCACCAGGATGTACTGTTGCAACTGAGCATGGATGGCGAGCTGGGCGACTGGCTGGAGCCGCTGCTGGACAATCCGCTGTTCGCTCAGGTCCCGCCGGCGAACATTCGCAGCATGCTGCAGCGGTTGGTGGCGGTCGAGCTTTGCGCCGGGCAGCCCCTGTTGCAGGAAGGCGAGGCCGGTGATTGCTGCTATTTTCTCAAGAGCGGCCGGGCCGCGGTGACCAAGGGCACGGGGGCCGAGCGGCAGTTGCTGGCCGAGCTGGAGCCGGGAGCCTGTTTCGGTGAAGAGGCGTTGCTCGAGGATCGTCCACGCAATGCCAGCGTGAGCATGCTCGAGGATGGCTGCGTGCTGCGCCTGGCGCGCGCCGATTTTCTCGAACTGCTCAAGCGCCGGTGGTCAGCGAGGTCGGCCTGGACGAGGTGGCCGACCTGCTGAGCTGCGGAGCGCAATGGCTGGATGTGCGCCTGCTCGACGAGTACGAGCGCGGCCACGCCATGCAGGCGCTGAACATGCCGTTGCATCTGCTGCGCTTGAAAACGCGCTTGCTGGATCATGCGCGCATCTATCTGTGCTACTGCGAGAGCGGCAAGGGCAGCGCCAATGCGGTGTTCCTGCTGACCCAGCTCGGCTTCACCGCCTATGCATTGCGCGGCGGCCTCCAGGCGTTGAGCGCCGAGGAGCGGGACGGATTGCTCTGGGAATGCGGAACGGGCTATCTGGCCCGTTCCGACGGACGTATCGAGCGCAGCCTGTGAGTGCCGGCCCCTCCAGGCTGTCGTCCTGCGCAGCCTGCCGGGGGCGGGGGACCCTCGCTGACCGGCCGAGGTCCGAGCCAGCTTGCTGGCGATCCGCCGTAGCTTCGATGATCGCCAGCAAGCCGGCTCCTACGGGCTCGGTGTGCGCCTTGCGGCCGACCGGCGCCCGCCACTTGCCGCTGATGCTTTCAAGCCATTGTCCTGCGCAGCGCGACATGCCGGCGGATTTCGCGGCGCGCGCTACGGGCCAGGCGCACGCTGAGTAGCAGCGCCGCGCAACTCAAGCCGGCGATCAAGCCTTGCCAGAGGCCGCTTGGGCCACTGGCGGCGCCGAGGTGGTCCGTCAGCCCCAGCAGGTAGCCCACCGGCAGGCCGATGCCCCAGTAGGCGAACAGGGTGTAGATCATCGTCATGCGGGTGTCCTGGTAGCCGCGCAAGGCCCCGGCGGCAGTGACCTGCACCACGTCGGAGAACTGGAACAGCGCCGCATAGAAGAACAGTCCGGCGGCTACGGCGATCACGGCCGGGTCGGGCGTGTAGATTCGCGCGATCTGCTCGCTGAACAGCAGCATGAGGCTGGCGGAGAAGCACGCATAAACCAACGCGGCGGCGATACCCACGCCGGCCACGAAACGTGCGTCCCGCGGCGCGCTGCGGCCCAGTGCCTGGCCGACGCGCACGGTCACCGCCATGCCCAGCGACAGCGGAATCATGAAAATCAGCGAAGTGAAGTTCAGCGCGATCTGGTGGCCGGCGACCACGGTCGCGCCGAGACCGCCAATCAGCAGGGCGATCACGGAAAAGATGCTGGCTTCGGCGAATACCGCGACGCCGATGGGCACGCCGACCGCAAGCAGGTGGCGGAGCATCGGCCAGCGTGGCCATTCGAAATGGGAGAACAACTGGCTCGCCTGGTAGTAGGCGGCGCGTTTCACCCAGAAGCTCATCGCCAGCAGCATGAACAGCATCACCAGGGCCGTGGAGACGCCGCAGCCGACCCCGCCCATCGCCGGTACGCCAAGCTTGCCGTAGATGAAGATGTAGTTGAGCGGAATGTTCAGCAGCAGTCCGAGAATGCCGATGACCATGCTCGGCCGGGGATGGCCCAGGCCGTCGCTGAAACAGCGCAGGACCTGATACAGCGCCACGGCCGGGAAGCCGCAGGCGACGGCGCGCAGGTAGGCGATGGTCGGCTCGATCAGGGCGGGCGCCACGTGCATGCGATGCAGGATCGGTTCGGCATTCCACATCAGCAGCGCACTGAGCGTACCGATGCTTGCGCCCATCCACAGCGCCTGGCGGACCAGCGGGCCGATCTGTTGTTGCTGCCCGGCGCCGAAGCGCTGGGCGACGTTGGGCGTGGTGGCCAGCATGATGCCGCTCACCAGCAGGTATACCGGCACCCAGATGGAGTTGCCCAGGGCCACGGCCGCGAGGTCCTGCGGGCTGACCCGCCCGGCCATGACGGTATCGACGAAGCCCATGGCGGTGCTGGCCAGTTGAGCGATCATCATGGGCAGGGCGAGGGCGAAGAGGGTGCGCAGTTCGAGGCGTACCCGTCTGAGTCTGAGCTCAGTGGGCATTGCAGATAGTCCGGTTGTATACAACGAGCGCGCTAGTCTACCGTTCATGAACGCAGCCAGGAAGGCGGCAAAGCAGAGCCTGCCGGGCTAGAATGGGGGCGATTGCAACGGAGCCCTCATGCGTATTCTTGCCGACGAAAACATTCCATTGGTCGAAGCCTTCTTCGCGGGCCTCGGCGAGATCCGCCGCATGGCCGGCCGCAGCATCAACCGCGCGGCACTGGAGCAGGCCGATGTGCTGCTGGTGCGTTCGGTGACCCGGGTCGACCGCGAGTTGCTGGAAGGCACGCCGGTACGCTTCGTCGGCACCTGTACCATCGGTACCGATCATCTGGACCTCGACTATTTCCAGGAGGCCGGCATCGCCTGGGCCAGTGCGCCCGGCTGCAATGCGCGGGGCGTGGTCGACTACGTGCTGGGCAGTCTGCTCGCGCTGGCCGAAATACGCGGCGAGGCGCTCGACACCCGGCGCTTCGGCATCGTCGGTGCCGGCGAGGTGGGTGGGCGCCTGGTGGAAGTGCTGCGTGGGCTGGGCTGGGACGTGCGGGTCTGCGATCCGCCGCGCCAGGCACACGAGGCCGGCGGCTTCGTCTCGCTGGACGAGGTACTCGCCGAATGCGACGTGATCAGCCTGCACACGCCGCTGAACATGCAGGGCGAGCATCCGACCTTCCATCTGCTCGACCGGGCACGGCTGGCGCGGCTGCGACCGGGCGCCTGGCTGATCAACGCCAGCCGCGGTGCGGTGGTCGACAATGCGGCCCTGCTGGAACTGCTGTTGCAACGCCCGGACCTGGAAGCGGTGCTGGACGTCTGGGAAGGCGAGCCACAGGTCGACGTCGAGCTCGCCGGGCTGTGCCGGATCGCCACGCCGCACATTGCCGGCTATAGCCTGGACGGCAAGCTGCGGGGCACGGCGCAGGTCTACACGGCCTTTTGTGCGGCGCGAGGGCTGGAGCCCGAAGTCGAACTCGCGCAGTTGATGCCAGGCGCTCCACTGGCGGGCATGACCTTCGCTTCCACGGCGCAGCCGGCCGACATGCTGGCGACCTTGTGCCGGGCGGTATACGACCCGCGCCGCGACGATGCGGATTTTCGCCGCAGCCTGTGCGGCGACGAGGCGCAACGCCGCACCGGGTTCGACCTGTTGCGCAAGCACTACCCGCCGCGTCGGGAAATAGACGGGCTACAGGTACGCATCGAGGGTGTCGATGCTGCGCTCGAGCAGGTGGTGCGGGCGCTCGGTGCTCGCTTGTCGTAGACGGGCACGCCCGAACGAGCGCTGGTCGGATGCAATTTGCGGTCTGCTCCGCTAGCATTACCCGTCTTCTGCTTTATCCCGCGATGGTGTTATGAGTTATCAGGTCCTTGCCCGTAAATGGCGTCCGCGCTCGTTCCGCGAAATGGTCGGCCAGACGCATGTGCTCAAGGCCCTGATCAATGCGCTGGACAACCAGCGCCTGCATCATGCCTATCTGTTCACCGGAACCCGCGGAGTGGGCAAGACCACCATCGCGCGGATCATCGCCAAGTGCCTGAACTGCGAGACCGGTATCAGCTCGACGCCCTGCGGCGAATGCTCGGTCTGCCGGGAGATCGACGAGGGGCGTTTCGTCGACCTGATCGAGGTCGATGCTGCCAGCCGCACCAAGGTCGAGGATACCCGTGAGCTGCTGGACAACGTGCAGTACGCACCGAGCCGCGGACGCTACAAGGTCTACCTGATCGACGAAGTGCACATGCTCTCGTCGCACTCGTTCAATGCGTTGCTCAAGACCCTCGAAGAGCCGCCGCCGCACGTCAAGTTCCTGCTGGCGACCACTGACCCGCAGAAGCTCCCGGTCACCATCCTCTCGCGCTGCCTGCAGTTCTCCCTGAAGAACATGCCGCCGGAGCGGGTGGTCGAGCACCTGACCCATGTGCTGGGTGTCGAGAACGTTCCCTTCGAGGAAGACGCGCTCTGGCTGCTCGGGCGTGCGGCCGACGGTTCGATGCGCGACGCCATGAGCCTCACCGACCAGGCGATCGCCTTTGGCGAGGGACGGGTGCTGGCAGCGGATGTGCGGGCCATGCTCGGCACCCTCGACCATGGCCAGGTCTACGGCGTCCTGCAGGCCCTGCTCGAAGGCGACGCCAGGGCGATGCTAGAGGCGGTTCGCCACTTGGCCGAGCAGGGGCCGGATTGGGCCGGCGTGCTGGCCGAGATGCTCAACGTATTGCACCGCGTGGCGATCGCCCAGGCATTACCGGAGGCGGTGGACAACGGCCAGGGCGATCGCGACCGGGTGCTGGCCCTGGCGCAGGCGCTGCCGGCCGAAGACGTGCAGTTCTACTACCAGATGGGGCTGATCGGCCGCCGCGACCTGCCGCTGGCGCCCGACCCGCGCAGCGGCTTCGAGATGGTGCTGCTGCGCATGCTGGCGTTCCGTCCGGCGGACACCGGCGACGCACCGCGAACGCCACTAAAGAACCTGGGGATCAGCCCGGCCACAGCTGATTCCGGACCTGCAGCGGTGGCCGGCACGGTCCCGACTGACGTGTCGCGTCCTGTTCCATCCAGCGCGCCGACCGTGGCCCCGCTGCCCGCAGCCATGCCGGCGTCGCCTGCCGTTGTCGATGACAGCGCCGCCGCGCCGCCTGCGCCCGAGGTGCCGCTGCCCGTCGCCGATATCCCCGCTGCGCCGCCGCCCGAAGTGGATACGCCGCCGGTTATCGATGTGCCGTGGAGCGAGCCGCCGAATGTGCCGCCGGTGGCGGTGGAAGCCGCCGCCGTTATCCCTGAAGCGCCGCCACTCGAGGCCGAGCATGTGGCGGCGGTGGTGCAGGTGGAGGAGCCGGACGATGACGAGCCGCCGCTGACCGGCGAGGATTATTTCGAAGTCGAGAACCAGGCCGAGGCCTATCTCGACGAGCTGGTACAGGCGCAGGCCGAGTCGCAGGCCGTCGAACCGCTGCCCGCGGTCGAGCCGGCCACCGGCCTGGCGGCCGAGTGGCTGGAGCTCTATCTCAAGCTCGGCCTGTCCGGTCTTACCGGCAGCATCGCGGCCAATTGCACGCTGATTTCCGTCGAGGGCGATCGCTGGCTGATGCACCTCGATCCGGCGCAGAGCGCCTTGTTCAACGCCACCCAGCAACGGCGCCTGAACGAAGCGCTCAACCAGTACCATGGACGTACGCTGAAGCTGGACATCGAGCTGCGCAAGCCCGAGCAGGAAACCCCGGCGCAGGCCGCCCAGCGCCGCCGCGCCGAGCGTCAGCGCGCCGCGGAGCGCTCGATCCAGGCGGACCCGCTCGTCCAGCAGCTGATGCAGCAGTTCGCCGCGGTCATCCGCGAAGGCACCATCGAACCCGTAGAACACTCCGAACCCTGAACGAATTCGAGGTATTACCCATGATGAAAGGTGGCATGGCCGGCCTGATGAAGCAGGCGCAGCAGATGCAGGAAAAGATGCAGAAGATGCAGGAAGAGCTGGCGAACGCCGAAGTTACCGGTCAGTCGGGAGCGGGGCTGGTGAGCGTGGTGATGAATGGTCGGCATGACGTCAAGCGCGTCAGCCTCGACGACAGCCTGATGCAGGAAGACAAGGAAATCCTCGAAGACCTGATCGCCGCGGCGGTCAACGACGCCGTGCGCAAGATCGAGCAGAACAGCCAGGAAAAGATGGCCGGCATGACCGCCGGGATGCAGCTGCCGCCCGGATTCAAGATGCCGTTCTAAGAAAGCAGCTTCCAGCTTCGAGATTTCCATGAGCTTCAGCCCCCTGATTCGCCAACTCATCGATGCACTGCGCATTCTTCCCGGTGTCGGCAGAAGACTGCGCAGCGCATGGCCTTGCAGCTGCTCGAACGCGACCGTAGCGGTGGCCTGCGCCTGGCGCAGGCGCTGACGCGGGCGATGGAGGGGGTTGGCTATTGCCGCCAGTGCCGAACGCTGAGTGAGGACGAGCTGTGTCCGCAATGCGCCGATCCGCGGCGGGACGACTCGCTGCTGTGCGTGGTGCAGAGTCCGATGGACGTCTTCGCCGTCGAGCAGACCGGTTTTCGCGGCCGCTATTTCGTGCTCAAGGGGCACCTGTCGCCGCTGGACGGCCTGGGGCCGGAGGCCATCGGCATTCCGGAATTGCTCGCACGGGTCGCGGGAGGAGCCTTCAGCGAGGTGATCCTGGCCACCAATCCCACCGTCGAAGGCGAAGCGACCGCGCATTACATCGCCCAGCTGCTCGTTCCCAAGGGGCTGACCATCAGCCGTATCGCTCATGGCGTGCCGCTGGGCGGCGAACTGGAGCTGGTCGATGGCGGCACGCTGGCCCATGCCCTGGCGGGGCGCAAGCCGATCAGTCTGTGAGCATCTGCATAGCCCAATATTGCAACGACCGAGCGCTATAACCCCGAGCAGTATGGATATAGCACTTGGGTAGTGCCGTTATGCCCATGATTCGGGTAAAGTTCTAAGCCATAAAAGTTAGATAGCCAAATCGAATAATAGGCTTCGATTTGGTTATATGACATGGCTGCCCGAATCGAGGTTGAAATGAAAGCAAAGCATTGGCTGGTTCCGGCTCTTCTGCTCCTGAGCGCATTCGCCCAGGCCCAGGAAAAGCTCAAGGTTGGCTACATCCGGGTGATGGACGACGCGCAGGCGATGGTCGCCCACGAGGCCGGGTTGTACAAGAAGCACGGCCTGGATGTCGAACTGATCGAGTTCAGCTCGGGCACCGATCTGATCAAGGCCATCGTTGGTGGCCAGCTGGACACAGGCGTACTGGGATTCACCAATGCGGTGGCCTGGGCCTCCAAGGGCGCTGACCTGAAAGTGGTGGGCGGTGCGCAACAGGGCTATCACTCGATCCTGGTGCGTGAGGATACGCAGATCCAGGATGTTGCCGACCTCAAGGATCACAGCCTGGCGTCGCAGCGCGAGGGCAGTACCGCCGACGCGGTGCTGCGCGGCGTGACGCTGAAAAACGCAGGCCTCAAGCCGAGCGACGTGAACATCATGGGCGTCAGCCCCGCCGTGGCCGTACAGTCGCTGGTATCCGGCCGGGTCGACGCGGCCTTCCTGTTCGAGCCCTATGACCGCATCGCGCAGCTGGTGGCGCCGGTTCGCCAGGTCTACGAGATCGGCGAAGTCTGGCCGTTCCCCTGCATGGTGGTGATCACCTCCGGCGATACCCTGGCCAAGCGCAAGGAGGCCGTATGGAGTTCGCTGGATGCCCAGCGCGAAGCCATCGACATGCTCGAGAACCAGCCGGCCGAGGCGGCCAAGCTGATCGCCGGCTATTTCATCGCCGAGCCGACCCTGAAGACCCTCAAGCGCGGCGAGCTGGCCCGCGAGGTGGTCATCGAGGAGGCGATCGCCACCCAGACCTTCAGTTCCAAGCTGGGCGAAGAGGATCTGGCGCGCATTCAGGAGCTGGCGGACATCCTGCAGGAGCAGGGATCGTTGAAGACCCGTGACGGCAAGCCGTTCGACACCCGGGCGATTCTCGATCTGTCCTGGCAGGAAAGCCGCGCACTCTGATCGCTCCGGTTTCGCCGAGTACCGCACAGCCCGGCTTCCGTCGGGCTGTTTCCGTGTCGCCCGCATTGCCGGGTACCTTCGTTTTTTTGGATTCATATGCAGCTCAGGTTTGAAGAAGTAGACAAGCGCTTCGGGCAGCTCGAGGTCATCAAGGGGTTCAGTGGCGAGTTCTCCCAGGGGGAGCTGGTTGCATTGGTCGGTCCGTCCGGCTGTGGCAAGTCGACCCTGCTGCACCTGGTGGCGGGGCTGGAGAAGCCCACCGCCGGCCGCGTGCTGGCCGACGGCAAGCCGATTCGCGAGCCGAACCCAAGCCGTACCCTGGTGTTCCAGGAACATGCCCTGTACCCCTGGCTCAGCCTTCAGGCCAATGTCGCCCTGGCCCTGGAACTGCAGGGTGTGGACAAGACGGCTGCGTTCGCACAGGCCCAGGGCTGGCTCGAGCGCGTCGGCCTCAGCGGCTTCGAGCACTATTACCCGCACCAGGTATCCGGCGGCATGCGTCAGCGCACGGCCCTGGCTCGGGCGTTCATCGCCAAGCCCGAGGTGTTGCTGCTGGACGAACCCTTCGGTGCGCTCGATGCGTTGACCCGCATGGCGCTGCAGGATGTGTTGCGCGAGCTGATCGAGGAACACCAGCCGACCGTGCTGCTGGTCACCCATGATGTCGACGAAGCGCTTTACCTGGCCGACCACGTGCTGGTCTTCAGCCCCCGGCCGACGCGGGTGCTGAAGACCTTCAACTTCACCCATTGCGAGAAGAGCCACGACTTGTCCGAGTTCGCTGCCGAGCGCAAGGAAATCCTCAGCCTGCTGGGCATCAAGACGGAGATCGCGCACGCATGAGCCAGGCACGTCGTCTTACCGGACCCAGGAAATACCTCGCTGTCGTCCTGGCGATCCTGTTCATTCTGCTGATCTGGCAAGCCGCCGCCTGGAGCCTCCCGGCATTCCTCATGCCGGGCATCCCGACGGTCTTCGAGCGGCTCGTCACAACCATCCAGCAGCCGGAGTTTCGCGAGGGGTTGTACGGCAGCATGAGCCGCCTGGGCAGCGGCTACGGTTTCGCCCTGTTGTTCGGCACCGGCTTCGGCCTGGTCGGCGGGGTGCTGTTCTTCTTCCGCGAGATCCTGCGCTCGGCCATCGTCATCCTGCAGTCGATTCCCTCGATCGCCTGGGTACCGTTGTTCCTCATCGTCATGGGTTTCGGCAACCTGCCGATCATCGTGGTGGTGGCGCTGGCGGCCTTCTTCCCGATGGCGCTTTCGGTGATGAACGCCACCGAGAGCGTGCAGCCGGTGCATGTTTCCGCCGCACGGGTCATGGGGGCCTCGCGCTGGCAACTGCTGCGACGGGTCTATCTGCCGGCGGTGATGCCGGAGCTGATCACCGGCGCCCAGCTGGCCTTCGGCAATGCCTGGCGTGCCTGATCTCGGCGGAGATGCTGATCGGCTTCGGCCAGGGCCTCGGGCGTTCGCTGGCGTATTCGGGCGAGATCGCCGACATGGTCGGCGTGATGATGAACATCCTGGTCATCGCCATTCTCGCCACTCTGATCGATCAGGTGGTGCTGGAGAAATTCAAGCAACGGATGTTGCGCTACCAGTACGTCTGAGGTCGGAATCGTGCCTGTGTCGCTGCGTTCCGGTCTCTTGCTGATTGCCTTGCTGGGACCGCTGCCGGCGCTCGCCGAGCCGCTGCGCGCGGCATTGCCCGGCGGCTATCGGGTGTTGTCGAGCAGCGCGACGGAGAGTTTCGAGCCGGCGCTGGTGGAGGCGTTGGCCGAAGCACTGGGACAGCGGGCGGAGTTCGTCACGGCGGTCGACGAGGCCGAGCTGCAGCTGGGCGCGAGAGAAACCGGCGCGCTCTACTACCGCGCCGTTCCTGCTGCATTGGCCGCGACCGAGGGCGGCCCCGGCTCCTGGTCCGACCTGCGTAGCCAGCCATTCTGCGTCGCTGCCGGCAGCCCCTATGCGCGGCTGGTGGCCGAGCGTTTCGCCGCGCTGCCGCGGGAGTATCCGAGTGCTGCGCATGCGTTGATCGGCCTCAAGCTGGGTGAGTGCCAGGCGGTCGTCGATGATCAGGCCCTGCTTGCCGACTTGGCTACGTTACCTGAGTGGCGACGCTACAAGCGGCTGCTGCCGGCCTTGCCGGAGGTGGAGCAGGTGCTGCGGATCAGCACCGACGATGCGGCCCTGCAAGTGAAAGTCGATGCGCTGATCGAGCGCTGGCGCGAGGAAGGGCGACTGGGCGAGCTGACGCAGCAGTGGATCGATGAAGTGGCGTTCCAGGCTTATGTGCTGGCCGATACCCTGGATTGCCATTAGATCACTGCCCGTCCTCGAGAGCATCGCCCCGAGGTCGGGCCTCCCACCAAAGCGGCCCGTGCACCCCCCCGGGCCCTGTGGGCGCGCCCCCGAGGCTGGGCCGCAAAAGCAGCCTGAGTACCCCGGACCCTGTGGGAGGCGCGCCCTCGCGGCGATGCAGGCCGCAGGCCTGCTGTTCAGCGTTCGCTCTCGATGATCCGTGGCAGAGCCTGTTGCAATCCTTCCAGCTTCAGCGGTGCGCGGATATGCCCGCGCAATGTGCCGTCAGGTGCGACCAGCGCCAGATTGCCGCTGTGACTGACGCTGTAGTCGCCCTGGGTCTCGCTGGCGGGGACGAAGGGCAATCCCAGCGCCTTGGAAAGCCGCTGCAGTTGCGCCATTTCACCGGTCAGGCCGCTGAATCCGGCACGGTAGTAATCCAGGTAGGTTTTCAGCCGTTTTGGCGTATCGCGCGCCGGATCGGCGCTGATCAGCACCAGTTGCAGCTGCTGGCGATCGTCTGCCGGTAGGCGGGCGAACAGGCGGCGCATGTCGCTCAGAGTGGTCGGGCAGATATCGGGACAGGCTGTGAAGCCGAAGAACAGGATGTGCCAGCGTCCTCGGAGCGAGGCGGTGCTGAATGGCTGGCCGTCCTGGTCGACCAGCTCGATGTTGGGCAGCGTGCGAGCGCGGGGCAGCAGTAGGAGGTTGGCCTCGTCGAGCAGTGCCTCGCGGTCCAGGGCGAAGGCCGGGCTGGCGAACACCAGCAGGATGATCAGCAGGCTGCGAAGGCGCGTGTCGAGCATGGCGGGGCTCCCGGTGTCGAGTCGGCAGGAGCGCCTGGAGACCTCGCGCTATCAGCGGTCGTCCAGGGCGAAAGCCGTCAGCGTAAAGGTCGGGATGCCGATGTCCTGGAGTTTCTGCGAGCCTCCCAGTTCGGCAGATCAATGATCGCGGCGGCCTCATGGATGCTGGCGCGCATGCGGCGGACCAGTTGCGCGGCGGCGAGCAGGGTGCCGCCGGTAGCGATCAGATCATCGAACAACAGGACCGAATCGCCTTCGCAGAGGCTGTCGGCATGGATCTCCAGGTGGGCTTCGCCATATTCGGTGCAATAGGACTGCGATAGCACGTCCGCAGGCAGCTTGCCTTGCTTGCGAAAGAGTACCAGCGGCTTGTTCAGCTCGTAGGCGAGGATCGAGCCGATCAGAAAACCCCGCGCGTCGAGCGCGCCGATGTGGGTGAAGTCGGCTTCCACGTAGCGCTGGATGAAGGTGTCGGCGACCATGCGCAAGGCCTTCGGCGACTGGAACAACGGGGTGATGTCGCGGAAGACGACGCCAGGGCTGGGAAAGTCGGGAACCGGGCGGATCAGGGTCTTGATGCTGAATTCGTCGAAGATCATCGAACTGCTACTCCAAACGCGCTGACTCAGACATCCATGTTGCCGCCAGCCAGGGCGCACAGTCCGATGGAGTCCAGGATGCGTACTTCCTTGCCTTCGGCTTCGAGCAGGCCGTTCTGCTGGAAGCGCGTGAATACGCGCGAGACGGTCTCGACGGCCAGGCCCAGGTAGTTGCCGATTTCATTGCGCGACATCGGCAGGCGGAACTGGTTGGCCGAGAAGCCACGTGCGCTGAAGCGCGCCGATAGGTTGATCAGGAAGGTGGCGATGCGCTCATCGGCGGTCTTCTTCGACAGCAACAGCATCATCTGCTGATCGTCGCGAATCTCGCGGCTCATGATGCGCATCAGCTGGCGGCGCAGTTGCGGCAGCAGCACGCTCAGCTCGTCGAGCCGCTCGAAGGGAATCTCGCAGACCGAGGTGGTTTCCAGCGCCTGGGCCGTCACCGGGTAGCTCTCGGTATCCATGCCGGAGAGGCCGACCAGTTCGCTGGGCAGGTGGAAGCCGGTGATCTGCTCCTCGCCGCCGTCGGTCACGCTGAAGGTCCGCAGGGCGCCGGAGCGCACGGCGAAGACCGAGCTGAAGGCGTCGCCCTGGCGGAACAGGGTCTCACCCTTCTTCAGAGGACGGCCGCGTTTGACGATATCGTCCAGGGCGTCCATGTCTTGCATGTTCAGCGACAGGGGCAGGCAGAGCCCGGAAAGGCTGCAATCCTTGCAGTGAGCTTGCCGCTGCGAACGGACCTTGGTCGACTCGGACATAGGGGGCTTCCTGGAAACCTGGATACAGCGCACAAGGTTAACCCAGCTCGCCATCCATAGCCAATCGGCCCGAGGGTCGCAGGGCGGGGAAACCTAGATGACCCGTGAGTAGCTGTAGCCGGTCTGTTCCGGCAGGTAGTGGTCGAACAGCATGCAGACCGCACGCACGAGCAGGCGCCCGGCCGGCTGGACGATCAGGTGGGTATCGGTCAGCTCGACCAGTCCGTCCGCGGCCATCTGTTCCAGCATCGGCCAGGCTTCACCGAAGTAGTCCTTGAAGTCGATGCCGTAGCTGCGTTCGATCTCGGCGAAACCCAGTTCGAAATCGCAGAGCAGCGCCTGGATGACGCTGCGGCGAATGCGGTCATCCTCGTTGCAGCGCAGACCTCGGGCGGTCGGCAGCTGGTCCTGATCCAGACAGCGCTGATATTCGGCGATGTCGGTACTGTTCTGGCAGTACAGGTCGCCGACCTGGGTGATGGCCGATACCCCCAGGCCGACCAGGTCGCAATGGCCATGGGTGGTATAGCCCTGGAAGTTGCGTTGCAGGGTGCCGTCTTCCTGCGCCATGGCCAGTTCGTCGTCGGGCAGGGCGAAATGGTCCATGCCGATGTAGCGATAGCCGGCATCGGTGAGCTGCTCGATGCTCTGCTGCAGCATGGTCAGCTTGTCGACGGGCGCGGGCAGGTCGGCGGTATTGATGCGGCGCTGCGCGGGGAAGCGTTCCGGCTGGTGGGCATAGTTGAAGATCGATAGGCGGTCCGGTTGCAGCTCGATGATCGCGGCCACGGTTTTGGCAAAACGCTCGGGTGTCTGCAGCGGCAGTCCGTAGATCAGGTCGATGTTCAGCGAACGGTATTGCAGGGTGCGTGCGGCCTCGATGATGGCCCGGGTCTGTTCCAGCGTCTGCATGCGGTTGACCGCGCGCTGGACGTCTGGATCGAGGTCCTGCACGCCGATGCTGATGCGGTTGAAGCCCAGTTCGCGCAACAGCCCGATGGTCGGCCAGTCGGCCTCGCGAGGATCGACCTCGATGCCGAAGTCGCCGTGGTCGTCATCCTGCAGGTGGAAGTGCTTGCGCAGATGCGCCATCAGGCGGCGCAGTTCGTCGTGGCT
Source organism: Pseudomonas sp. BAY1663 (assembly GCF_000582595.1). Taxonomy (NCBI): domain Bacteria; kingdom Pseudomonadati; phylum Pseudomonadota; class Gammaproteobacteria; order Pseudomonadales; family Pseudomonadaceae; genus Pseudomonas; species Pseudomonas sp. BAY1663. The sequence goes on along the minus strand of NZ_AZSV01000003.1, from coordinate 48,173 downwards.
GAGGAAGGTTGGCGTACCGCCGCCGAAGTGCAGTTGTTCGACGATCTGGTCGGACCCGAGATGGCAGGCGATCAGCTCGATTTCCTTTTCCAGCCGTTCCAGATAGGGAAGCGCGCGGCCGCGGTCCTTGGTGATGACCTTGTGGCAGTTGCAGTAATAGCAGGCGTTCGCGCAGAACGGCAGGTGGACATACAGGGAAAGCGGCCGCGACGCCTGGCGACTGCTGCGCAATGCGTGCAGCAGATCGAACGAGCCGACCTTGTCGTTGAATTGGACCGCGGTGGGATACGACGTATAGCGCGGGCCGGCCTGATCGTAGCGACGGATCAGGTCGGTATCCCAGCGAATGGAGTCGAGCATGTGGCTTTCCCGGTCATGACAGCGGTGGCTGGATTCTAGGTGGAGGGCTCTACGACAGACTTGACCTGTATCAAACTTGCCCCGACCCTAGCCGGCAGGGCGAGGACGAGCGGCAACGCACGAAGATTTCCTCCCGAGCGTGGTCCGATGACCATGCAAGTGTTTCTATTCGATTCAACCGAGCCCCCGGGCCAAAGGAGAGATTCATGCACAGTCGCCAGCAGGAAATCGCGGCCGCCCTCAAGGTCTGCGCGCCCTTCAACAGGGTGGAGTCGGTTCAGGCGGAGATCGAGCGCCGGATACGCTTCATCCAGAACTGCCTGCGCGAATCCGGCATGAAGACGCTGGTGCTGGGTATCAGCGGCGGCGTCGACTCGACGACCGCCGGCCTGCTGGCGCAGCGTGCGGTCAAGGGCATGCGCGATGCGGGGGAAGGGGATGACTACCGCTTCATCGCGGTGCGCTTGCCCTATCAGGTCCAGCACGACGAGCACGAGGCGCAACTGGCGATCGAAACCATCCAGCCCGATGAATGCCATACCGTGAACATCGGTGCGGCGGTAAAGAGCGTGGCGGCGGCTACCGAGGCACTGGAAGGCCTGAGCGCGCAGATGCGCGACTTCGTGCTGGGCAATACCAAGGCGCGCATGCGCATGGTGGCGCAGTACACCATCGCCAATGCCCACCGGGGGCTGGTGATCGGTACCGATCATGCCGCCGAGGCCGTGATGGGCTTTTTCACCAAATTCGGCGATGGCGCCTGCGATCTGACGCCGCTGGCCGGATTGGTGAAGGGGCAGGTTCGGGAACTGGCGGCGGTGCTCGGCGCTCCGGAGCAGTTGGTGCACAAGGTGCCGACGGCGGATCTGGAGGAGCTCTTTCCGGGCAAGCCGGATGAGGCGGCGCATGGCGTCAGCTACCGCGAGATCGATGACTTCCTGCAGGGCCGGCCGGTATCGGAGGAGGCCGCGCGCATCATCATCGAGACCTACGACAAGACGGCGCACAAACGCCAGCTGCCCAAGGAGCCCTGACGCTCGGGCTCTTCACGCCCGGTGTCGCTTAGCCTTCGTGGACGTGTTCGGCCGGCGCGGCTCCATGCCCCATCAGCCATTGCTGATGGGGGCCGGGCATGGTCCAGATGCCGAACAGAATGACCAGCACGCCGCCGGCGACACGCACGCCGCGCTTGCGCAGCAGCGCGGTCAAGCGCTCGGCGGCCAGGCCGGTCGCGAGCAGTACCGGCCAGGTGCCGATGCCGAACGCCAGCATCAGCAGGGCGCTGTCCAGCGCATCGCCCTGGCTCGCCGACCAGAGCAGGGTACTGTAGACCAGCCCACACGGCAGCCAGCCCCAGAGTGCACCCAACAGCAGGGCCTGCGGCAGGCCGGTCACCGGCAGCAGCCGGCTGGACAGCGGCTGGATATGCCGCCAGAGCCCCTTGCCCAGCGCTTCGACGCGCGTCAGCCCGCTCCACCAGCCCGCCAGATAGAGCCCCATGCTGATCAGCAGCAATGCGGCGAACACGCGCAGCACCATCGCGGCAGGGCTGCTCGCCACCGCCCAGCCGGCGAGGCCGATGAGCAGGCCGGCGGTCGCATAGCTCAATACCCGTCCCAGGTTGTAGGCGAGCAGCAGGCGCAGGCGCTTGGCTCGTTGTTCCGGCGGGATGGCCATGGTCAGTGCGCCCATCAGCCCGCCGCACATGCCAAGACAATGCCCACCGCCAAGCAGGCCCAGGACCAGCGCGGAAAGCAGCAGCGGTAGCAGTTCACTCACGTTGGCTGTGCTCTTTCTGGCTGGTGGGAGTGGCCGCTGGGTCGCCTTCGGTCGGTCGTTGCGGCTCGTCATCGTCGAAGAGGATGCTGTGGGCCGGGCCGTCGAGGTCGTCGTACTGACCACTGTCCACCGCCCAGAAGAACACCCAGATCGCCAGGGCGACGAGCACCACGGCGACGGGGATCAGGATATACAGAGCGGCCATGGGAACCTCCGGAGACTACTCAAGCGAAAGGCTGCAGCTGCGCGTGTCGTCGTGGCAGCGAGGCGGTCAGTTGGTTTGACGAGGCTGCCTGGCGAGCCGCAGCGCGTTCAACACCACCAGCAGGGAGCTGGCCGACATGCCCAGTGCCGCCCACAGCGGTGTCACCCACCCGATCGCGGCGAAGGGCAGGACCAGGCCATTGTACAGGCTTGCCCAGGTCAGGTTTTCGATGATGATGCGACGGCTGCGGCGGGCGACGGTGAATGCCTGCGCCAGGCTGCCGAGGCGGTTGGATAGCAGCACGGCATCGGCGCTGGTCTTCGCCAGGTCGGTGGCGGACCCCATGGCGACGCTGATGTCGGCAGCCGCGAGTACCGGGACATCGTTGATGCCGTCGCCCAGCATCAGCACCCGATGCCCCTGCGCCTGCAGCTCTTGCAGCCTGGCCAGTTTGGCCGCGGGAGTCATCCCGCCTTCGGCCTGATCGATACCCAGCTCGCGGGCGATCTGCCCGACCGTCGGCGAACTGTCGCCGGACAGCAGCAGCGTCCGCCAGCCGCGCTGGCGGCAGGCATCGAGCAAGGCCGGGGCATCGTCGCGAAGGCGGTCATCGAGCACCAGCCAGGCCAGTGGTCCCCGGGCATCGCCGAGCAACAGCCATTGCCCATGTTCGCCGGGGATGGACGGTGCTGAGCCGCCATAACCTTCGGCGACGAAGCCGGGCTGGCCAATGCGCAGGCTACGGCCGGCCGCGCTGCCGCACAGGCCCAGGCCCGGTACCGTCTCGACCGATTCGGCGGCCTGCGGTGCGCGGCCGAAGGCTCGTGCGATGGGGTGTTCGGAGCGATTTTCCAGCGCCGCGGCCAGCGCCAGACAGGTGTCGGCATCCAGTTCGCCCAGCGGGTGGACGGCGCTTAGCGTCAGGCGGCCCTCGGTGAGCGTGCCGGTCTTGTCGAAGACCACCGTGTCGATATGGTTGAGGCCTTCGAGAACATGGCCGCGGGTCAGCAACAGGCCGAGCTTGTGCAGGGTGCCGGTCGCGGTGGTCAATGCGGTCGGCGTGGCCAGCGAGAGCGCGCAGGGGCAGGTGGCGACCAGTAGCGCAAGCACGATCCAGAAGGCCCGTTGCGGATCGATCTGCCACCACACCAGGCCGACGATACTGGCCACTAGCAGCACCACCAGCAGGAACCACTGGGCGACGCGATCGGCCAGTTCGGCGAGCTTCGGCTTGTCGGCCTGGGCGCGTTCCAGCAGGCGGACGATGGCCGAGAGGCGGGTGTCGTCGCCCAGCGCCTGGACTTCCAGGGTCAAGGGGCCCTCGACGTTCAGCGTGCCGGCGGTGACGCTGTCGCCCACGCCGCGCGGCAGGGGCAGGTATTCTCCGGTCAGCACCGATTCGTCGATGCTGGACTGCCCGCCGAGGATGGTGCCATCGGCGGGGATCAGTGCGCCGGGTTGCACCAGGACATGGTCGCCGAGTCGCAGCTCGCTGAGCAGGATGCGGTCGCTATGGCCATCGGCGTCGAGTTTCAGGCACGACGCCGGCAGCAGGTTGATCAGTTGCGCCGTGGCGGCGGCGGTGCGTTCGCGGGCGCGCCGCTCCAGATAGCGGCCGGCGAGCAGGAACAGGGCGAACATGCCCACGGCATCGAAATACAACTCGCCCTGGCCGGTTATCGTCGACCAGATGCCCGCGAGATAGGCGCCACCGATGGCCAGTGAAACCGATACGTCCATGGTCAGGTGACGGGTACGCAGATCGCGCAGCGCGCCCTTGAAGAAGTCGGTGCAGCAGTAGAAGACGATGGGCGTGGTCAGCAGCAGCGCGGTCCAGCGCAGGGTGACGAAGAAGCTTTCCGAGAGGTCCAGGTTGAACTCGGGCCAGGTCGCCATGGTGGCCATCATCACCTGCATCCACAGCAGGCCGGCGACCCCCAGTTGGCGCAGCGAGCGACGGTTCTCGCTGGCCAGGCGTTCGGCGGCCTGGTCGGCCTGGTAGGGATGCGCGGCGTAGCCGATTCGCCGCAGCTCGCCCAGCAACTCGCTTAGCGGTAGCTCGGCATCGCTCCAGCGTACGTTAAGGCGGTGATTGGACAGGTTGAGGCTGGCCTCGGCGACGCCCTGCAGGTTGCGCAGATGGCGTTCGATCAGCCAGCCGCAGGCGGCGCAGCTGATGCCTTCGATCATCAGTGACGTGCTTGCCAGTTCACCCTGATGCTGGACGAAGGGCTGCTGCACGTCCTCGCGATCATACAGCGCCAGCTCTTCGCCGAGCTCCTGGGGCAAGGCCTGCGGATTGATCGCGGTGTCGCTGCGGTGCAGGTAGTAGTTTTCCAGTCCGCCCTTGACGATGGCTTCGGCCACCGCCTGGCAGCCCGGGCAGCACAAGGCCCGCGTCTCACCCAGCACGCAGGCCTGAAAACGGCTGCCGGCGGGAACCGGCAGACCACAGTGGTAGCAGGGGAGGGGCTTTGCCATCAGCGACTCAAGGGGTCAGTTCGAGTGCGCGGCCGGCTTCGATGGTTTTTTCCTCATACAGGCGCCATTCCTGTTCGCCCTCGCGACCGAGCAGCTCGATGAAGCGCCGGCCGGTGATCTCCTCCTGCAACTGGCCCTGATAGAAGCCGTCGCCCTGCGGTTGCAGGATGACGCGGCGATCGCGTTCCGGTTGCGTGGGCGACAGCAGGTTGAGCACCAGTTGCTGTGGCTGGCTCGCACCGCTGAGCTGGATCTCGGCGAGCCCGCGCTCGTCGTTGAGGACGAGGCGGGCGCGCATCTGCAGGCGCTCCGCCAGCTTCTCTCGTTCCAGGGACTGGTTGATACCCTTGCCGGCATCGTAGTAGTTGTCGGCGACGAGAGAGTCGGCGTTTCGAATCGCGATGGTCAGCATCGTCAGCCCGAGGACGACCGAAGCCAGCAGGATGGCGATGACGAACCAGGCCCAGAACTGGGTGTACCAACGCGTTTGTTCGTTTTCGGAGCGCATGTATGACCTTGCTTAGCGGATGCTTGGGCCGATGAAACGGCTGTCGGCATCGTCGTTGATCGATTCGTCATCTGCCGAACGGACATGGAAGACGATCACATTGGTGCTGGACGGCAGCTTCTCGGGCGCGATGGAGAGTTCGACCGGGATGGTGACCAGCTCGCCCGCTTCGGCGCGGATCTCGCTACGGCCCTCGTAGACCAGGCCTTCCAGGCCGGATGCCTCGATCACGAACGTCTGCTCGCGCTGAGCCTTGTTCATGACCTTGAGGGTGTAGACGTTTTCGATGTTGCCCAGCTCGTTCTCGCGGTAGAGCACCCGGTCCTTGAGCACGTCCAGTTTCACCAGCGGGCGATCATACACCGCATAGGAGAACAGGCTCATCATGGCCAACAGCGCGATGGCATAGCCGATCAGGCGCGGCCGCAGCAGATGGGTCTTCTGCCCGGACAGGTTGTGCTCGGTGGTGTAGCTGATCAGCCGCGCGGGTAGTTCATCTTGTCCATGATCGCGTCGCAGGCATCGATGCACGCCGCGCAACCGATGCACTCGATCTGCAGGCCATCGCGGATGTCGATGCCGGTGGGGCAGACCTGCACGCACATGGTGCAGTCGATGCAGTCGCCGAGGCCCACCGCCTTGTAGTCGGCGTCCTTCTTGCGCGGGCCGCGCTTCTCGCCGCGGCGCGGATCGTAGGAGACGATCAGAGTGTCCTTGTCGAACATCACGCTCTGGAAGCGCGCATAAGGACACATGTAGATGCATACCTGCTCGCGCAGATAGCCGGCGCTGCCATAGGTGGCCAGTGTAAAGAAACCGATCCAGAACGCTGCCCAGCCATTGACGTTGAGGGTGAGCAGGTCGGGAACCAGCTGGCGGATCGGGGTGAAGTAGCCGACGAAGGTAATGGCCACCAGGATACCGACGGCTATCCAGATCGCATGCTTGGCAAGTTTGCGAAGGAACTTGTTGGCACTCATCGGCGCCTTGTCCAGCTTCATGCGCTGGTTGCGGTCACCCTCGGTAACCTTTTCTGCCCACATGAAGACCCAGGTGAAGACACTCTGCGGGCAGGTGTAGCCGCACCAGACGCGGCCGGCGAATACGGTGATGAAGAACAGGCCGAAGGCGCAGATGATCAGCAGCCACGACAACAGCATGAAATCCTGGGGCCAGAAGGTTGCCCCGAAAATGTGGAATTTGCGGTCCGGCAAGTCCCACCAGACGGCCTGGCGGCCATCCCAGTTGAGCCAGACGGTTCCGAAGAAGAGGATGAACAGCGCCGCGCCACCGACGCGTCGCAGGTTGCGGAACAGCCCGCTGAAGGCTCGGGTGTAGATCTTTTCACGCGCAGCATAAAGGTCGGCTGACGCTTCGGCCTTGGACGGGGGGGTTACATCACGAACGGGGATATGCTCAGTCATCAAGTGCGTACCACGGCTGAAGGTGGGTGTCCTGGCTGATACGTGCGACCAGGATCATTTTTCTGTCCAGCTGCGAATGGTACGCCCGGAGGGTCGAGGCCAGGTGCGACAGGTCGTCGCTCCTGGCCTCTGTGGATCACTGCTCCGGCTGCTGCGACAGACTGTAGACGTAGGCTGCCAGCAAGTGCACCTTGTCATTGCCAAGGATTGCTTCCTGGGCCGGCATGCGGCCATTGCGACCGTGGCGCAGGGTCTGCTGGATCTGGGCGAAGCTCGAACCATACAGCCAGACATTGTCGGTCAGGTTCGGCGCGCCCATGGCTGCAGTGCCTTTGGCTTCCGGTCCATGACAGGCTACACAAGTGCTCACAAAGATTTTTTGACCCTGCTCAATGTCGACGCTGATACCCTCAGGGGTATCTCGGCCGGAGAGGCTGCGAACATAGCCGGCGACGTTGCGGATGCCTTCTTCGCCAATCGCGTCCTTCCATGCCGGCATGGTGGCCTGACGGCCGTGCAGGATGGTGGTCTTGATGGTTTCCGGCTCGCCGCCCCACAGCCAGTCGTTGTCGGTCAGGTTCGGGAAACCGTAGGCGCCCTTGGCATCGGAGCCGTGGCAGACGGAGCAGTTCGAGGCGAACAGGCGGCCGCCCATCTTCAGGGCCTGCGGGTCCTTGGCGACTTCCTCTACCGGCATGGCGGCGTATTTGGCGTACAGAGGGCCGTACTGTTCGCCGGCCTTGTCCATTTCGCGCTGCCATTCCTTGACCTGGGTCCAGCCACCTTCATAGCCGGGCAGGATGCCTTTCCAGTTGCCCAGGCCGGGATACAGTGCCAGGTAACCGAGGGCGAAGATCACGGTGCCGACGAACAGCATGAACCACCAGCGTGGCAGCGGGTTGTCGTATTCCTCGATGCCGTCATAGGAATGGCCGACGGTTTCTTCAGTGCTGTCGGGGCGTTGTCCCTTGCGTGTTGCCAGTAGCAGCCAGACCAGCGCGGCAATGGTGCCGAGGCTCAGCAGGGTGACGTACCAACTCCAAAACGAGGTCATTTATTTCTTACTCCTGGAAGCTTCTTCATCACGCTTCTTGGCGTCGGTCTCCTCGTCTGCGAAGGGCAGGTTGGCGGCTTCGTCGAAGCTTTTCTTGCGTTTGCTGCTGTAGGCCCAGAGCACGACGCCGATGAAGGCGACGAATACCAGAATTGTGCCCAGGCCGCGAAGAGTCCCGATTTCCATCATGCGTTACCGTTTGTTGGTGAGTGCAGTGCCGAGTACTTGCAGGTAGGCCACCAGGGCGTCCATTTCGGTCTTGCCCTTGACGGCATCCCGTGCGCCGGCGATGTCTTCGTCGCTATAGGGAACGCCGAGGGTGCGCAGGGCCGACATCTTCTTGGCGGTGTCCTTGCCGTCGACGGCGTTTTCGACCAGCCACGGGTAGGACGGCATCTTCGATTCCGGCACCACGTTGCGCGGGTTGTACAGATGCGCGCGGTGCCAGTCGTCGGAGTAGCGGCCGCCGACGCGGGCCAGGTCCGGACCGGTACGCTTGGAGCCCCACAGGAACGGATGGTCGTAGACGCTTTCGCCAGCGACCGAGTAGTGGCCGTAGCGCTCGGTCTCGGCGCGGAACGGACGCACCATCTGCGAGTGGCAGCCAACGCAGCCTTCACGGATGTAGATGTCGCGGCCTTCCAGTTGCAGCGCGGTGTAGGGCTTCATGCCTTCGACCGGCTCGTTGACGCTGTCCTGGAAGAACAGCGGGACGATCTGGGTCAGACCGCCGATGCTCACCGCCAGGATCATGAACAGGGTCAGCAGACCAACGTTCTTCTCGAGTTTTTCGTGCTGTTTCATTTAGTTTCGGATCCTCAAGCGATCTGCGCGGCAGCGTCGTACTGGGCTGGCTTGGCGGCACGCACGGTGCGCCAGGCGTTGTAGGCCATCAACAGCATGCCGGTGAGGAAGAAGGCACCGCCGAGGGCGCGGACGATGAAGCCGGGATGGCTGGCTTCCAGCGCCTCGACGAAGGAGTAGGTGAGGGTGCCGTCCTCGTTGATCGCACGCCACATCAGGCCCTGGGTGATGCCGTTGACCCACATCGAGGCGATGTAGAGCACGGTGCCGATGGTGGCCAGCCAGAAGTGGGCGTTGATCAGGCCAATGCTGTGCATCTGCTCGCGACCGAACACTTTCGGGATCAGGTGGTACATGGAGCCGATGGTGATCATTGCCACCCAGCCGAGGGCGCCGGCGTGTACGTGGCCGATGGTCCAGTCGGTGTAGTGGGAGAGGGCGTTGACGGTCTTGATCGCCATCATCGGGCCTTCGAAGGTGGACATGCCGTAGAACGCCAGCGAGACCACCAAAAAGCGCAGGATCGGATCGGTGCGCAGCTTATGCCAGGCGCCGGAGAGGGTCATCATGCCGTTGATCATGCCACCCCAGCTCGGCGCCAGCAGGATGATCGACATCACCATGCCCAGGCTCTGCGCCCAGTCCGGCAGGGCGGTGTAGTGCAGGTGGTGCGGGCCGGCCCAGATGTAAAGGGTGATCAGCGCCCAGAAGTGAACGATCGACAGGCGATAGGAATACACCGGGCGTTCGGCCTGCTTGGGCACGAAGTAGTACATCATGCCGAGGAAGCCGGTGGTGAGGAAGAATCCCACGGCGTTGTGGCCGTACCACCACTGCACCATGGCATCGGTCGCACCCGAGTAGAGCGAGTAGGACTTGAACCAGGTGACCGGGATTTCCAGGTTGTTGACGATATGCAGCATCGCCGTCACCAGGATGAAGGCGCCGAAGAACCAGTTACCCACATAGATGTGCTTGGACTTGCGCTTCATGATGGTGCCGAAGAACACCAGGCGTAGGTGATCCAGACGATGGCGATCAGGATGTCGATCGGCCATTCCAGCTCGGCGTATTCCTTGGTGCTGGTGAAGCCTTGCGGCAGGGTGATGACCGCCAGCACGATCACGGCCTGCCAACCCCAGAAGGTGAAGGCCGCGAGGCTGTCGGAGAACAGCCGTGCCTGGCAGGTGCGCTGGACCACGTAGTAAGACGTGGCGAACAGTGCGCTACCACCGAAGGCGAAGATCACCGCATTGGTGTGCAAGGGTCGCAGACGGCCGAAGCTCGTCCACGGTAGGTCGAAATTGAGCCAGGGCCACACCAGCTGCGCGGCGATGAAGACACCCAGGCCCATCCCAATGATTCCCCATACCACCGTCATGATGGCGAATTGGCGAACCACCTTATAGTTATAAGCAGTCTCACTTATTGCTGTGCTCATGCAAGGCTTCCACGCTAATGGCATTTTCGAAGGCAAAAACGGCGGCAAGTATGGAGAAAGCAGGGGGGCAATGCAAACGACGCCAGGGCTGTCTTCTACCGCCAAGCCCCTGATTTCAAGCGTTTTCCATGCGCTCCGCAGGGACGTTTTGCACCGGGCCGGTACGCCGGGAATCACGGCTTCGCCTTATCGTTCTAGGCAGTGCGGCGAACCGGAAGGAGAAGCTTAGGAGTGCAAGCGTAGAGGGGGAAGGACGTTGGTCGGCGGCTGATGCGACAGATGGTCGCAGTGCTGCAGATGTTGCGTGGAGACAAGGCGGGAAGGGCGGCACGAGTGTACCGCCCTTTGTGACTCACTGCTTGGCGAGTCGTTCCGGCTTTTGCGACAAACTGTAAACGTATGCGGCAAGCAGGTGGACCTTGTCCTCGCCCAGGTACTGCTGCTGTGCCGGCATCTGGCCGTTGCGGCCATGGCGGATGGTCTGCTGCAGCTGCCCCAGGCTCGAGCCGTAGATCCAGCCGGCGGCATTGGTCAGGTTCGGCGCACCCAGTGCGGCCATGCCTTCACCACCCTGGCCGTGGCAGACGGCGCAGGTCTGGGCAAAGACTTGCTGGCCAGCGGCGAGGTCGGCCTCGGTGCCTTCCGGCAGTGGCAGGCCGGCGAGATCCTGACGGACGAAGGCGGCGACATTCTTCACGCCTTCTTCGCCGATAGCCTGGCCCCAGGCCGGCATCGCGGCGGTACGGCCGTTGAGGATGGTGGTCTTGATCGAGACCGGATCACCACCCCAGCGCCATTCATGGTCGACCAGGTTCGGGAAGCCCATGGAGCCCTTGGCGTCGGAGCGTGGCAGATGGAGCAGTAGTTGGCGAACAGGCGCGCGCCCATCTTCACTGCCTGCTCGTCCTGCGCGACCTGCTCCACCGGCATGGCGGCGTACTTGGCGAAGATCGGCCCGTACTTCTCGTCGGCCTGAGCGACTTCGCGCTGCCACTGCTTCTCCTGGGTCCAGCCGTCCTCGTAGCCCGGCAGGACGCCTTTCCAGTTACCCAGTCCCGGATAAAGGACCAGGTAGAGGATGCCGAACACCAGCGTGCCGATGAACAGCAGGAACCACCAGCGCGGCAGCGGGTTGTCGTATTCCTCGATGCCATCGAAAGAATGTCCCATCGTCTTGTCCGTAGTGCCGGCCGGCTCGCCCTTGCGGGTGGCGAAGATCAGCCAGAACAGAGCGACGATGCTGCCCAGCGTCAGCAGGGCGATGTATCCACTCCAGAAATTGCTCATGTTCTACTCCTGGACAGCCCGAGCAACTCTAGCTGTCCGCGATTGAAGTCCCTGATGGCCGCCCTTGGCGGCGCATCCTTTCTTAGGTGGGTAGCCGTTTTACCGCTTGTTGGTCAGCGCGGTGCCGAGTACTTGCAGGTAGGCCACCATGGCGTCCATCTCGGTCTTGCCCTTGACGGCATCCTGAGAGCCAGCGATCTCTTCGTCGCTGTAAGGCACGCCGAGGGTGCGCAGGGCCGACATCTTCTTGGCGGTGTCCTTGCCATCGAGGGTGTTCTCGACCAGCCACGGATAGGACGGCATCTTCGACTCCGGCACCACGTTGCGCGGGTTGAACAGGTGCGCGCGGTGCCAGTCGTCGGAGTAGCGGCCGCCGACGCGGGCCAGGTCCGGACCGGTACGCTTGGAGCCCCACAGGAACGGATGGTCATAGACGCTTTCGCCAGCGACCGAGTAGTGGCCGTAGCGCTCGGTTTCGGCGCGGAACGGACGCACCATCTGCGAGTGGCAGCCAACGCAGCCTTCACGGATGTAGATGTCGCGGCCCTCCAGTTGCAGCGCGGTGTAGGGCTTCATGCCCTCGACCGGCTCGTTGACGCTGTCCTGGAAGAACAGCGGGACGATCTGGGTCAGGCCGCCGATGCTCACCGCCAGGATCATGAACAGGGCCAGCAGGCCAACGTTCTTCTCGAGTTTTTCGTGCTGTTTCATTTACGTCGGCTCCTCAGGCGATCTGCGCAGCAGCGTCATACTCAGCCGGCTTGGCCGCCTGAACGGTGCGCCAGGTGTTGTAGGCCATCACCAGCATGCCGGTGAAGAAGATCGCACCACCGATCATCCGCACCACGAAGCCCGGGTGGCTGGCTTCCAGCGCTTCGACGAAGGAGTAGGTCAGGGTGCCGTCGTCGTTGATCGCACGCCACATCAGGCCCTGGGCGATGCCGTTGACCCACATCGAGGCGATGTAGAGCACGGTGCCGATGGTGGCCAGCCAGAAGTGGGTGTTGATCAGGCCGATGCTGTGCATCTGCTGGCGACCGAACACTTTCGGGATCAGGTGATACAGCGCGCCGATGGAGACCATGGCGACCCAGCCGAGGGCGCCGGCGTGTACGTGGCCGATGGTCCAGTCGGTGTAGTGGGACAGCGCGTTGACGGTCTTGATCGCCATCATCGGGCCTTCGAAGGTGGACATGCCGTAGAACGCCAGCGAGACCACCAGGAAGCGCAGGATCGGGTCGCTACGCAGTTTGTGCCAGGCACCGGAGAGGGTCATCATGCCGTTGATCATGCCGCCCCAGCTCGGAGCCAGCAGGATCAGGGACATCACCATGCCCAGGCTCTGCGCCCAGTCCGGTAGGGCGGTGTAGTGCAGGTGGTGCGGACCGGCCCAGATGTAGACGGTGATCAGCGCCCAGAAGTGGACGATCGACAGGCGATAGGAATACACCGGGCGTTCGGCCTGCTTGGGCACGAAGTAGTACATGATCCCGAGGAAGCCGGCGGTGAGGAAGAAGCCCACGGCATTGTGGCCGTACCACCACTGCACCATCGCATCGGTCGCACCGGCATACAGCGAGTAGGACTTCATCGCGGTGACCGGGATTTCCAGGTTGTTGACGATGTGCAGGATCGCCACGGTCAGGATGAAGGCACCGAAGAACCAGTTACCGACATAGATGTGCTTGACCTTGCGCGTGGCCAGCGTACCGAAGAACACAATCGCATAGGCTACCCAGACGATGGTGATCAGAAGGTCGATCGGCCACTCCAGCTCGGCGTATTCCTTGGAGCTGGTGAAACCCAGCGGCAGGGAGATCGCGGCCAGGAGGATGACCAGTTGCCAGCCCAGAAGGTGAACGCGGCCAGTTTCGGCGCGAACAGGGTGGTCTGGCAGGTGCGCTGGACCGAGTAGTAGGACGTCGCGAACAATGCACAGCCGCCGAAGGCGAAGATCACCGCGTTGGTGTGCAAGGGGCGTAGACGGCCGAAGCTGGTCCACGGAAGGTCGAGGTTCAGGAAAGGCCAGGCCAATTGTGCTGCGATGAAAACGCCGAGCCCCATCCCGACGATTCCCCACACCACCGTCATGATGGCGAATTGGCGGACCACCTTGTAGCTGTAGGCGGTACTGGTTGCTGTGTTCATGTATGGGCTTCCATCCACGGGTAATGAGCAGTTTTTTTCTTTCTAATAGAAAGCGAGGCAAGGATGGGGAAAGGGCAATCTGCTGGTATTGACCCGGATCAATACACACAAGGCGGCAAAGGGCATTCCGTCAGTTGGAATCGGCCGCAGGGCGCGGCTTGCGCGAGCCTGATTCTGGCCCATGGCGCTGGCGCGCCGATGGACAGTCCGTTCATGCAGAAAATGGCTGAACGCCTTGCCGCACGCGGGATTGCGGTGTGTCGCTTCGAGTTCGCCTATATGGCCGAGCGCCGCACCAGCGGGCGCAAACGACCACCCGCTCCGCAGGCACAACTGCTCGATCAGTGGCGGGAAATCCATGCCTTGGTGCGACAGCAGGCCACAGGACCGCTGGCCATTGGCGGCAAGTCGATGGGCGGGCGCATGGCCAGTCTGCTGGCCGATGAGCTGGGTGCCGATGCACTGATCTGCCTGGGTTATCCGTTCCACCCGGCCGGCAAGCGGGACAAGCCACGGGTGGCGCACCTGGCCACGCTGCGGACGCCAACGCTGATCGTGCAGGGCGAACGCGATGCGCTGGGGGATCGCGAGACGGTGCAGGGCTACTCGCTGTCAGCGGCGGTCGCGTTGCACTGGCTCGCCGCCGCGGATCACGATCTGAAGCCGCTGAAGCGCTCCGGCCTGACCCATGAGCAGCATCTGGACAGTGCGGCCGATGCGGTCGCGGCATTTCTGCGGGGCGTGGCGCAGGCCTGACGGGCGAAGTGCGAAGACGTCGTAGGTTGGCGCTGAGCGCAGCGAAGCCCAACAGGGATGAGCACGAACCTGTTGGGCTTCGTCGCTACGCTCCTCAGGCTGCGCGCCCCGCCCCAACCTACATGGCGCCTTGGCGCGGTCAGCGGTTGAAGCGTTCCACCAGCGAGTATTGCCCTTCGGCGGTGACGGCCAGCTCTTCGCTGAGCAGCGCCGAGCTGCGGGCATCGCCCGTGGTCTGATCGGCCAGGTGGGCGATGGTGCTGACGTTGTGACTGATTTCCTCGGCGACCGTGCTCTGCTGTTCGGTGGCCGAGGCGATCTGCGTGGTCATGTCGATGATGTTGCCCATGGCGTCGTTGATGCCGGTCAGGGCCTGGTCCGCCTGCAGGACCTGATCGACGCCGCGGGTGGCATGCACGCGGCCTTGCTCGGTGGTTTCCACCGCATGGCGTGCCTGTGTCTGGAGCCGCTCGATCAGCTGGTGGATTTCCCCGGTCGCCTCGCTCGTGCGTTGGGCCAGCTGGCGCACCTCGTCGGCGACCACGGCGAAACCGCGGCCACTGTCGCCGGCGCGCGCTGCTTCGATCGCCGCATTGAGTGCCAGCAGGTTGGTCTGGTCGGCGATGCTCTTGATCACGTCCACCACGCTGCCAATCGCTTCGCTGTCGTGGGCCAGCTGATTCACGGCCTCGCCGGTACGGGCCACCGAGTCGGACAGGTGCTGGATCGCCTTGCGGGTTTCGGCGGTGACGTCCCGCCCGTGCATGCTGAGCCGGCTGGCCTGCTGGGTGGCCTCGGCGGCTAGCGCGACATTGCCGGCGACCTCCTGGGTGGTGGCCGCCATCTCGTTGATGGCGGTCGCGACCTGTTCGGTTTCCTGATGCTGCTGCGCCAGGCCGTTGGCGCAGTTGTGGGCCAGCGAATCGGCTCTCTTGGCCTGGGCCTGGAGCTGCACGGCACTGTCCTGCAGGCGGGTCAGGCAGGTCTTCAGGTGCGCCTGCTGACTGAGCATCGCCATTTCCAGCTGGGCCTCCACGCCGCGGCTGTCGGTGTACATGCGGGCGATCAGCGGATCGCTGGTGGTCTGCCGCGCCAGTTGCAGCAGGCGCTTGAGGCCTCGCTGCTGCCAATGCAGTCCGGCCAGGCCGAGTGGAATGGAGAGCAGCGCGGCCAGCGCGAAGCCCATGGAGTGATCGAGCCAGGCGCCGATGAGAAAGCCGATCTGGCTGACCAGGATGAACGGTAGCCATTTGGTCAGCACCGGCAGCCAGACGTCGCGCCGGGGCACACCGCTCTTGCCGGCATTGATCCGGGCATAGAGCGCTTCGGCCCGCTGTACCTGTTCGCGACTCGGCTTGGTACGCACCGATTCGTAGCCGATCACGGTGCGCTGGCTATCCATGACCGGGGTCACGTAGGCGTTGACCCAGTAGTGGTCGCCATTCTTGCGACGGTTCTTGACGATGCCCATCCAGGGCTTGCCCGCCTTGAGCGTGAGCCACATATGAGCGAACACCGCGGGCGGCACATCCGGATGGCGGATCAGGTTGTGCGGTGCGCGAATCAGCTCGTCCCGTTCGAAACCGCTGACTTCGGCGAAGATGTCGTTGCAGTAGGTGATCCGGCCCTTGAGGTCGGTGGTCGAAACCAGCCGCTGCTGGTCGGGGTAGGCATACTCGCGCTGGGTTACGGGCTGGTTATTACGCATCGAAAATCACGCCAAGGGTATTCGAAAGGATAGAAGCGCCTGATTTTTCTGTTTCTTTTTCAGGGCTGACCGTTGAGTCGGCCGTGATTGGGCGATCTTGAGCGAGAGGTTGATCCGTCGATCAGTTTTTTCCACGTGCTCCGGATAGATAGGCGACCAGCGGAAGGTTGGGCTTAATCTTTCTGCAATCTTGCGTGGCTACCGTCAGAACATGTCCGGGCGTCTCTCGTCACGAGAGCGGCGACGCGGCGGTCATGGAGCCGGACACGGCAGGACGCGAGCAGCGGAGTGGCAGGGCAGCTAGCGATCAGATGCCAACGGAATGGCGGACGCCGGTGCGAAGGGATGCGCACCGGCGTTTTCGTCTGTGTCCGCGGGCGGCGAGAGACGTCTCCCTCGCCGCCTCGCCAATCAGCTGCCGATCAGCTGCCGCAGCACGTGATGCAGGATGCCGCCGGCCTTGAAGTACTGCACCTCGTTGAGCGTGTCGATACGGCACAACACCTGGAACGTGCTGCTCGACCCGTCGCGATGCTCCACATCCACGGTCAGGAGGTGGCGCGGCTTGATGTCGGCATCCAGGCCCCGGATCGAGAGCCTTTCGCTGCCGTCCAGGCCGAGCGAATGACGCGTCTGTTCGCCGACGAACTGCAGCGCCAGCACGCCCATGCCGATCAGGTTGGAACGGTGGATGCGCTCGAAGCTCTCGGCGATGACCGCCTTCACTCCCAGCAGGTTGGTGCCCTTGGCCGCCCAGTCGCGGCTGGAGCCGGTGCCGTATTCCTTGCCGGCGATCACCACCAGCGGCACGCCTTCGGCCTGGTAGCGCATCGCCGCGTCGTAGATCGACAGCTTTTCTCCGCTGGGCTGATACAGCGTATTGCCACCTTCCTCGCCGCCGAGCATCTCGTTCTTGATACGGATGTTGGCGAAGGTGCCGCGCATCATCACCTCATGGTTGCCACGGCGCGAGCCATAGGAGTTGAAGTCTTCCGGCTTTACGCCCAGCGACTGCAGGTATAGCCCCGCCGGCGAGCTGGCCTTGATGTTGCCGGCCGGGGAAATGTGGTCGGTGGTGATCGAATCGCCGAACACCGCGAGCACCCGCGCGTTCTCGATATCCGCGGGCGGTGCCGGTGGCTGGCCGATGCCTTCGAAGAACGGCGGGTTCTGCACGTAGCTCGAGGCGGCGTTCCACTGGTAGGTATCGCCGGCGCTGACCGCGATCTTGCGCCACTGCTCGTCGCCGCTGAACACGTCGGCGTAGCGGCTGCGGAACATCTGGCCGTCTATCCTGCCGACGGCTTCGGCGATTTCCGCAGTGCTCGGCCAGATGTCCTTGAGGTACACCGCTTGATCCTGCGCGTCGTAGCCCAGCGGGTCCTTGTCCATGTCGATGCGCGTGGTGCCGGCCAGGGCGAAGGCCACCACCAGCGGCGGCGAGGCCAGCCAGTTGGCCTTGACCAGCGGATGCACCCGGCCCTCGAAGTTGCGGTTGCCGGAAAGCACCGAGGAGACGATCAGGTCGTTGTCGGTGATCGTCTGGCCGATGGCATCCGGCAGCGGGCCCGAGTTGCCGATGCAGGTGGTGCAGCCGTAGCCGACCAGGTTGAAGCCGAGCTGATCCAGATACGGTGTCAGGCCGGCGCGCTCCAGGTAATCGGTCACCACCTTCGAGCCCGGTGCCAGCGACGACTTGACCCAAGGTTGGCGCTTGAGTCCGCGCTCGACGGCCTTTTTCGCCACCAGGCCGGCGGCCATCAGCACGCTGGGGTTGGAGGTATTGGTGCAGGAGGTGATGGCGGCGATCACCACGGCGCCATGCTTGAGCGTGAAGTCCTCGCCGGCCACGGCGAACAGCCGGTCCACCTGCTGCTTGCGGCCGCTGGTTTCCAGCAGCAGGTCGAAACTGGCGCCGATGTCGCCGAGCGATACGCGGTCCTGCGGGCGCTTGGGGCCGGCGACGGAAGGCCTGACCTGGCTCAGGTCCAGCTCCAGGCTGGCGGTGAACAGCGGGTCCGGCGAAGTGCTGTCGCGCCACATGCCCTGGGCCTTGCTGTAGGCCTCGACCAAGGCGATGCGCTCCTCGTTGCGGCCGGTCAGGCGCAGGTAGTCGATGGTCACCTGATCCACCGGGAAGAAGCCGCAGGTGGCGCCGTATTCGGGTGCCATGTTGCCGATGGTGGCGCGGTCGGCCAGCGGCAGGTGATCGAGCCCCGGCCCGTAGAATTCGACGAACTTGCCCACCACGCCGTGCTTGCGCAGCATCTGAGTGACGGTCAGCACCAGGTCGGTGGCGGTGACGCCCTCGTTGAGCCGGCCGGTCAGGCGGAAGCCGATGACTTCGGGAATCAGCATCGACACCGGTTGGCCGAGCATCGCCGCCTCGGCCTCGATACCGCCGACGCCCCAGCCCAGCACGCCGAGGCCGTTGATCATGGTGGTATGCGAGTCGGTGCCGACCAGGGTATCGGGGTAGGCGTAGGTCGCGCCGTCTTCCTCGCGGGTCCAGACCACCTGGCCGAGGTATTCCAGGTTGACCTGGTGGCAGATGCCGGTGCCCGGCGGCACCACGCGGAAGTTGTCGAAGGCCTGCTGGCCCCAGCGCAGGAACTCGTAGCGTTCGCCGTTGCGCTGCATCTCGATCTCGACGTTGCGCCCGAAGGCCTGCTCGTCGCCGAAACGGTCGACCATCACCGAGTGGTCGATCACCAGGTCCACCGGCGAGAGCGGATTGATCTTCTGCGGATCGGCGCCGGCCTTGGCCACCGCATCGCGCATCGCGGTCAGGTCGACCACCGCCGGTACGCCGGTGAAGTCCTGCATCAGCACGCGCGCGGGGCGGTACTGGATCTCCTGTTCGGAGCTGCGGGTGTGCAGCCATTGGGCCAGGGATTCGAGGTCGGTGGCATGGACGGTCACCTCGTCTTCCCAGCGCAGCAGGTTTTCCAGCAGCACCTTGAGCGAGATCGGCAGGCGGTCGATGTCGCCCAGACGGGCTGCCGCGTCGGGCAGGCTGTAATAATGGTAGGTCTTGCCGGCGACCTCGAGGCTGCGGCGGCAATTCAGGCTATCCAGGGAAGGCATTCCTCGTCTCCTTGTGCCCACACGATACGGGCTGATGACTGAGTCTTCGAAACGTAGGGGTCTTTTGACCCTAGCTCTTCGGCAGGGCTTTCGCTAATGCACTGGACCGGACCATACAGGCGAGGGTTCCCCCGCTCGGCTATCATGCGCGGCTTTGGCTGCGGCCCGACGCGCTCACAGGAGTCGACCATGAATACATTGCTGCTGCATTGCCGCCCCGGCTTCGAAGGCGAAGTCTGCGCCGAGCTCAGCGAGCAGGCGGCGCTGCTGGGCGTGGCCGGCTATGCCAAGGCCAAGCCGGATAGTGCCTGTGCCGAATTCGTCTGCGCCGAGGCGGGTGGCGCCGAACGGTTGATGCGCAGCCTGCGTTTCGCCGAACTGATCTTTGCCCGCCAGTGGGCGCGCGGCGAATACCTGCAACTACCGGAAGTCGATCGCATCAGCGTGCTGCTGGCGCATCTGGCCGATTATCCGGTGTGCGGCAGCCTGTGGCTGGAGGTGCTCGATACCAACGAAGGCAAGGAACTCTCCCCGTTCTGCCGCAAGTTCGAGACACCGCTGCGCAAGGCTCTGGTCAAGGCCGGTCGCCTCGACGAGCGCGGCGAAGGCCCGCGCCTGCTGCTGACCTTCAGGAGCGGCCGCGAGGTGTTCGTCGGCATCGCCGAAGCGAACAACAGCGCGCTCTGGCCGATGGGTATCCCGCGCCTGAAGTTCCCGCGCCAGGCGCCGAGCCGTTCGACGTTGAAACTGGAGGAGGCCTGGCACCACTTCATCCCACGTGTGCAATGGGATGCACGCCTGGCGGCCGGCATGAGCGCGGTCGACCTCGGTGCCGCGCCCGGTGGCTGGACCTGGCAACTGGTCAACCGGCATATGAAGGTCAGTGCCGTGGACAACGGACCGATGAACGCCGAACTGATGGATTCCGGGCTGGTCGAGCATTTTCGTGCCGACGGCTTCACCTTCCGCCCGCGCAAGCCGGTGGACTGGATGGTCTGCGACATCGTCGAGAAGCCGGCGCGCAACGCGGCCTTGCTGGAAACCTGGATCGGCGAGGGGCTGTGCCGCGAGGCGGTGGTCAACCTCAAACTGCCGATGAAACAACGCTACGCCGAGGTGAAGCGCCTGCTGGAACGCATCGCCGACGGCCTGGCCGAACGCGGGGTGAAGGCCAGCATCGGCTGCAAGCAGCTGTATCACGATCGCGAGGAAGTGACCTGTCACCTGCGGCGTCTTTGATCGCCGAAAGGATGACCTGTCCGCGTGCTTGCGCGACAATGCTGACCTGTTTTCCGGAGCCTGCAATGACCCAATCAGCCGAAATGACCGCCGACGCCGTACTCGACGCCAGCGGCCTGAACTGCCCCGAGCCGGTGATGATGCTGCACAACAAGGTGCGCGACCTGGCGGCTGGCGCCTTGCTCAAGGTCATCGCCACCGACCCCTCGACCCGGCGCGACATTCCCAAGTTCTGCATCTTCCTCGGCCATGAACTGGTCGAGCAGCAGGAAGCCTCGGGCACCTATCTCTACTGGATTCGCAAGAAGAGCTGAGGTTCGCGGGTAGGTTGGTGCTGAGCGTAGCGAAGCCCAACGGGGGGTGGCATGAATCTGTTGGGCTTCGTCGCTGCGCTCCTCAACCCAACCTACGCGCTGAATACGGAGCGCACCCTACGGCTTTCAGATTTCCTCGCTCGCCGTACGCGCCTGCTGCCGGCGCCACATGCGGCCGAGCCAGCGCCAGGCGATCCAGCCGCCGCCGAGCAGGTAGACCAGCCCGCCCGGCACCCACATGATCAGGCCCGCCAGCTGCTGATCATCCACCGAGCGACCTTCACCGTAGAACGAGACCGTGCCGAAGGTGAGCAGCGCGCCGAGCAGGCCGGTGTGCATCAGGGTCAGCAACACCGCCAGCAGCGCTTGCGGCACCTGCTTCGGGTTGGCGCGCAGCACCGACCACCAGAACAGCCAGCCGCTGAACAGGAAGCAGGCATGCTCGAAGGCGTGCCACCAGAGGTTGTCCAGCGCCAGTACGTAGAGCCTCGGCGTGTGCCAGATCCAGATCACCGCGCCATGCAACAGGGCCAGCAGGGTCGGGTAGCGGCCGGCGCGCAGGATCGCCGTCCATAGCGGCTGGCCAAGCCGGCCGCTGATCCCGCGCCATTGCGGCAGTGGCCGGGCCAGGGCCCATAGCGGCGCGATCATCACGATGAACAGCATGTGCTGGGTCATGTGCCAGCTGGTACTGGTCTGCGCCCAGTCGTCGATGGGGCCGAACACGGCCAGCACCATCAACAGCATCGCACCATGGAAACACAGGGCCTCGTGGCGCCGCGCCGGCACGCGGCGCGCACCGAGGGCATACAGTGCCCAGCTGCGCCACTGAGCAGGGCGGCCGACAGCAGCGGGACGCGTTCGCCCAGTTGCGTATCGAACAGCCCATGGGCCAGTGCCGGCGCTGGCAGGCTGAGCAGTAGGGCGAGCACCGCCATGTTCACAGGCATGGCGGGATTCGCAGCAGGGGCGCGCCGACGAAGAGTGTCGCCAGTGCCGCGACCAGATGGACGCTGGCGGTCAGCCGGGTGACGAACAGCTGTCGCTCGTCCAGCTCGTGTGGCACCCGGGACAACCGCCAGAAATAGTGTGCCAACCACAGCAGCAGCGTCACGACGCACAGGCTGAGCAGGCCGAGGCTGCCGTTCAGCCAGTTCCATGCGCCGTGCCGGGGATCGGGCGGGGCGACCGCGCAGATCACCGCCTGGCCACCGTAGATCGCGACGAACCAGAGGCTCCAGATGATCAGCCGAGCGGGATCTGCACTGGATGGAAAGGTGAAGTGCGGGCGTGTTTCATCAGGCTCTGTCCCCATTGCGTGTTGCTCGAAGTGCCGAGGTGTTCTGAAGGTCTGTAGGAGCGGACCGTGCCCGCGAATATTCCAGCGCGCAAACCTCGCGGGCATGGGCCCGCTCCTACTATTCGCAACAGCCACTCAGGCATAGCCTTTATCCGGCGCCTCCCCAGGTCGGCGGGAACAGCACGATCGCCGCGTAACTGGTCCACAGCACGCCCAGGTTGTAGTACCAGAGCTGCTCGACCACCACCGGCTCGTACGGTGCCGCGTCGCCGACGTAGCCGCAACCGACGCGCCAGGCCTGCAGGCCGGTCAGCACCGCGGCCAGCGCGCAGTGACCGATGCTGTAGGCCAGCATGACGAACACCAGCGCATCGTGGGCCGTTGCGGTCGGCGCCAGTGCCGCGTCGAGCAGCAGCCATAGCAGCAGCGCCGATTGCACCAGCGCCAGCAGCGCGAGCAGCGCCAGTTGCCCCAACAGGCCGCGATGCGTACCGGCGCGCAGGCGCTTGATCAAGCGGTGCAGCCAGAGCGTGCCGGCGCTCAGCAGCAGCGCGCTGGCCAGCATCGCCCCGCCGTTGAGGCCGCTCTGCGGCACCTGCCACTGTGGCGCTACCGTCCACAGGTAGAACCAGCCGAACAGCAGCGACAGATACAGCGCGCCGTTGGCCAGCAGCGTCACGCCCATGCCCCACAGGCCCGGCCCGTCGAAGGTGCGCGAGTGCAGCGGTGGCTCGCCGGGCTGGGTGCGCGCATCCGGCGCGGCGGCCGGGTGCGCGCCGTTCTCCCAGGACCAGCGCAGCAGCACCAGCAGCGTCGCCACGGTCGCGCCCAAGGCGATCCAGTAGAACTTGCCCAGCAGGCTCAGGCAGAGCGCGGCGAGGAACACCGAGGCAATGAGCGGCAGCCAGCTGTTACCCGGCAGGTGAATGATCTCGCGCGCCTTGCCGGTCAGCGGATCGCTGCCCCAGGTTTCCCGGCGGCCATGGTCGATCACCGTCAGCGCGTGCTCGCCATGGGCGATGCTGTCCGGCAGGTCCGGTGCCTTCCACAGTGGGTGGCGGTCGCTCACGTCCGGCAGGCTGACGAAGTTGTAGGCGCTGGGTGGCAGGCTGGTGGCCCACTCCAGGGTATCGGCGTTCCACGGATTCTTCGGCGCCGCCACGCCGAAGCGGAAGTGCAGGACGATATCCAGCAGGATGGTGGCGACGCCGGCGGCCATGATGAAGCTGCCGATCGACGAGATCAGGTTGGGCAGGTCCCAGCCCAGGCCCGTGTCGTAGGTATAGACCCGCCGTGGCATGCCGATCAGGCCGGTCCAGTGCATGATCAGGAAGGTCGTGTTGAAGCCGATGAAGAACAGCCAGAAGCCCCAGCGGCCGAGCGACTCCGAGGGCATCCGCCCGGAAAAGTGCGGCAGCCAGTAGTACAACCCGGCCATCAGCGGAAAGACCATGCCGCCGACCAGCACGTAGTGCATGTGCGCGACGACGAAATGGGTGTCGTGCACCTGCCAGTCGAAGGGCACCAGCGCCAGCATCACCCCGGTCAGGCCGCCGGCGACGAAGACGATGAGGAAGCCCACCAGCCAGAGCATCGGCACCTTGTAGATCGGCCGTCCCAGCCAGAGCGTCGCCAGCCAGGCGAACACCTGCACGCCGGTGGGGATCGCCACCAGCATGCTCGCCGCCGAGAAGAACGCCTGGGCCAGTTGCGGGATGCCGACGGTGAACATGTGGTGCACCCACAGGCCGAAGCTGATGAAGCCGGTGGTCAGCACGCCCAGCACCACCCAGCGGTAACCCACCAGCGGGCGCTGGCAGAACACCGGGATCAACGTCGAGACGATGCCCGCGCCGGGCAGGAAGATGATGTACACCTCCGGGTGGCCGAACAGCCAGAACAGGTGCTGCCAGAGCACCGGGTCGCCGCCGCGGGCGACATCGAAGAACGGCATGCCGGCGGCGCGTTCCAGCTCCAGCAGGATGCTACCGAGGATCAGCGGCGGGAAGCCGACCACGATCATCATCGCCATCACCAGGATGTACCAGGCGTACAGCGGCATCTTGTGCAGCGCCATGCCGTTGGTGCGGGTGCGCAGGATCGACACCACCAGCTCGACCCCTGCCGACACCGCGGATATCTCGACGAAGGTGATGCCCAGCAGCCAGAAGTCCGAATTCACCCCCGGCGTATGCGCCGAACTGGACAGCGGCGTGTACATGAACCAGCCGGCCTTGGGTGCGACGTCGAGAAAGATGCTCGACAGCAGGATCAGCCCGCCGAACAGGTAGCAGTAGTAGCCCAGCGCGGAGAGGCGTGGAAACACCAGGTCGCGGGCGCCGATCATCTTCGGGATCAGGTAGACCGCCAGGCCCTCCATCATCGGCACCGCGAAGAGGAACATCATCACCGTGCCATGCATGGTGAAGACCTGGTTGTAGACGTCCGGCTCCATCAGCTCGTAGCCGGGCAGGGCGAGCTGGGTGCGGATCAGCATCGCCAGCAGGCCGCCGACCAGGAAGAACAGGCCGCCGGTGACCAGAAAGCGCAGGCCGATACTGGTGTGGTTGACGATGGTCAGCGCGCGCCAGCCGCGTGGGTTGCCCCAGACCTCGTTGAACTGGTCGTGCAGCTGGTCGGGATCGGTCGCGGGGGCGCCGCTCTTGTGCACCGGGCTCATGGTCGGCTCTGTTCCTGTTTCGTGGTCGGCCCCAGTGTTTCCAGCCAGTCGGCGAGCTGGCCGAGGGTTGCATCGGAAAGGTCGTCGTGGCTCGGCATGGCGATGCCGTGCTTCAGGCTCTGGTGCTCGCGCAGCCAGCGGCGCAGGCCGGCGCTGTCGTTGGCGATGACGCCGGCACCGAGGGTCGGGCGCGTGGCCAGGTCGCTGAGGTCCGGCGCGCGGTTGCCGGCGCTGATCCCGGCGACGCGGTGGCATTGCCCGCAGCGCTCGGTGAATACCTGCCCGGCGGTGCCGGCGGCCGGGGAATGATCGAGCGCTGCGCGGGCGTCGAGCCAGCCTTCGAAGGCGCCGGCTTCGAGCGCTTCGACATGCAGGATCATGTGCGCGTGCTGGCTGCCGCAGAATTCCGCGCACTGGCCACGGAACACGCCGGCTTCGCTGGCCTGCAGACGCAGGGTGTTGCGCCGCCCGGGGATCATGTCGAGCTTGCCGCCCAGGCGTGGCACCCAGAACGAGTGGATCACGTCGGCGCTGGTCACTTCGACGTCCAGCGGACGGCCCACCGGCAGGATGAGTTGGTTGGCGGTGACCACGCCGCTGTCCGGGTAGCGTACTTCCCACCACCACTGATGGCCGATGACCTCGATGCGCAGCGGCTGCTCGCCGTCGACGGGTAGCGGCAGCATGCTGCGTCCGGCCGGGATGCCGAACGCCAGCAGGGCGACGATGCTGGCGGTAGGCAGGACGATGCCGCCGCCGATGATCCAGCGGAGGTTGATGCGCCGGGCTTCATCCGCGCCGATTACCCGCGACGGGCGCAGCATGGCGTAGATCCACAGCCCGCTGACGACGACCAGCACCAGCACCGCGAAAGCGAGCATCGCCCACCAGACGTGCGCCACCTCGCGAGCCATCGGCCCGGCCGGAGACAGGGCCGACTGCGGACCGCCGCAGGCGCTGAGCCAAGGAACTGCCAGCAGCGCTGTGGTCCATTGGAAAAGAACGCCGCTGCGTCTCGATGGCCTGGCGGCCGGTTTCACTTCAGCCTCGGGGAGGGCCGGATGGCCACAGAGCGCGAGTCCATCAACAGCAACGCCGCGATTGCCGGCCACCCGTTGCATCCGATGATGATCCACTTTCCGGTGGCGGCGCTGCTGGGGCTGGTGCCGGTGGATCTGGCCTACCTGTGGACACTCGACGCGTTCTGGTGGCGCGCCGGCCTCTGGCTCGCCGGCGTCGGTGCGATCGGTGGCTGGGTGGCGAGCATCGCCGGGCTGATCGATCTGCTTACCGTGCCGCAGATCCGCCGCAAGGTCACCGCCTGGTGCCATGCGATTCTCGCGGTGATGATGTTGTCGCTGGCTTCGCTGAACTGGTTGCTGCGCTACCAGGGGCTCGCCAACGGCGACAGCGATGTCATGTGGGGGCTGTATCTCTCGCTGCTGACGGCGGTGCTGATCGCACTGGCGGCCTTTCTCGGCGGGCGGCTGGTCTACGAGCATGCCGTCGGCGTGGACCTCGGCGACTAGCCACGACCGGCTTGCGGATGCGCAGCGACCAGCCGAGGCGGCCCCGACCGCCTGCCGGGAAAGCGGAGCGGGTGAGGGCTGGATGGTGGGGGCCGGACGATCGATCATGCGTGGCGGTCGTTCCTGGGGTCAGAAGGGCTTGGCCAGCACCAGCCAGAGGGTGAGTGCGATCAGCAGCGGAACCAGCACGCCCAGGGCCAGGCACTGATGGGTGACGCCGCGCTCCGGCTCGCGCTCGATGCGCAGCACCAGGACCCCGCTCAGCGCATGGCAAAGCGCCATGGCCGTCACCACCGTCAGCTTCATGATCAGCCAGCCGGCAAGCGTGCCGTCACGCAGGAACAGCGCCGTACCGGAACCGATCGCCAGCAGCGCGGCCGGTGTGCTGATGAGGGTGAAGACCATCCGCGTGAGGTGGGCATGATCGCGATAGAACAGCTGATCACCGCGCCGGGTCCCGGCCGCGATCAACGCCGGCAGATAGAGCAGCGAGCCGCACCAGCAGAGCAGGGCGGCGAAGTGCAGCAGTTTGAGCCAGGGCATCCGATCTCCATCCTGCCTGATGCGAATCTGAGGATGTGACAGCCCCCGGCCGGGGCAGTTCGTCGCCGAACGGCCGTAGCGGTGGTGGGCAACAGCGTTGGCGGGAGGTGCTTGTCGCGGCGCGGGTCAGTCCTGCGACTCCAGCTCGCGGCGCTCGAACAGCGGGCTGCCGCAGCGGCTGCAGAAGGCCGCGTTGGCTTCGTGGGTGAGCTTGTCGCAGGTCGGGCAGTTGTGCTGCAGGCTGTCCTGGCGCATCGCGTTGGCCAGCTCGGCGGTGAAGATCCCCGTGGGCACGGCGATGATCGAATAACCGGTGATCATCACCAGCGTCGCCAGCGCCTTGCCCAGCGAGGTGTGCGGAAAGATGTCGCCGAAGCCGACGGTGGTGAGGGTCACCACTGCCCAGTAGATGCTCATGGGAATGCTGCTGAAACCGTTCTCCGGGCCCTCCACCACATACATCAGGGTGCCGTAGATGATGACCAGCGTGGTGACGCTGAGCAGGAACACGATGATCTTCTGCCGGCTGCCCTGCAGCGCGACCAGCAGGTAGTTGGCCTGGCTCAGGTAGGGGGTCAGCTTGAGCACGCGGAATATCCGCAGCATGCGGATCACGCGGACCACCAGCAGGTACTGCGCATCCGGCAGCAGCAGGGCGGCGAACGCCGGCAGTACCGAGAGCAGGTCGACGGCACCGTAGAAGCTGAAGATGTATTTGCGCGGCTGGGGATGCGTGTAGATGCGCAGGGCATATTCGACCGCGAAGATCGTGGTGAAGCCCCACTCCAGATTGCTCAGCAACAGCGCATGGCGTTCGTTGAACGAGGAAATGCTGTCGAGCATCACCACCACCAGGCTGGCAAAGATGATGACCAGCAGCCAGGTGTCGAAGCGCTTGCCGGCCCGGGTGTCGGTGAAAAAGATGATGATGTAGAGCCGTTCCCGCCATGACGGGTTATTCAGGGCATCGTTGTTCATCCGCCGCGGTCTCTCCTAATGCCAGTCCGAAAGTTGCCCGCTCGACGTGTTGCCGGGCTGTCCATATCGATGCCTATCATTGCCCGAGGTGCCATGCACAGGGCGCCGGCGTCGTGATCGCGCCGGCGATACGGCACCATTCGTAAAGCGGCTTTGCCTGATTCGCTATTACCGCATAGTCTGCATGTAGGTGCAGCAAGCAGTTTGGAGAATGCAATGCCCGATTCCCAGTTGGTCGACCCCTTCGGCCGGCGTATCACCTACCTGAGGCTGTCGGTAACCGACCGCTGCGATTTCCGCTGCACCTATTGCATGAGCGAGGACATGGTCTTCGCGCCGCGCGCGCAAATCCTCAGCCTCGAAGAGTTGTACGCCGTTGCCGATGCCTTCATCGGCCTGGGCGTGAAGCGTATCCGCGTCACCGGTGGCGAGCCCTTGGTGCGCAAGGGGCTGGTCGGCCTGCTGTCGAGTCTCGGGGCCCGCGAGGAGTTGGAAGACCTGGCCATCACCACCAACGGCTCGCAATTGCACAGCCTCGCTCCGGCCTTGCAGGCGGCGGGCGTGAAACGCCTGAACATCAGCCTCGATTCGCTCAAGCGCGAGCGGTTCGCCGAACTGACCCGCCGCGATCGGCTGGAGCAGGTGCTCGAAGGCATCGAGGCCGCGCGCCTGGCGGGTTTCAGCCGGATCAAGCTCAACAGCGTGGTGCAGAAAGGGCGCAATGACGATGAGATCCTCGACCTGCTGGATTTCGCGATCGCCCGCGGATTGGACATCAGCTTCATCGAGGAGATGCCACTGGGCAGCGTCTCCAGCCACCAGCGCCAGGTGACCTTCTGCTCCAGCGACGAAGTCCGCGAGCGCATCGAGGCACGGTACACGCTGGTGCGCAGCAGCCATACCACCGGCGGCCCGTCGCGCTATTGGCAGGTCGCCGGCAGCAACACCCAGGTCGGCTTCATCTCCCCCCACAGCCACAACTTTTGCGGCAGCTGCAACCGTGTCCGTGTGACGGCCGAAGGCAAGCTGGTGCTTTGCCTCGGCCATGAAGGCGCGCTCGACCTGAAGAGCCTGATGCGTCGCTACCCCGGCGACAGCGAGCGCCTGCGCCAGGCGCTGGTCGATGCCTTGCAGCTCAAGCCGGAAAAGCACCATTTTCGTACCGACGAGCAGGTGCAGGTGGTGCGTTTCATGAGCATGACCGGCGGCTGATGCGGTTTCCGGCGGCCTGCCGTGAAGCTCAAGAGCATCGCCCCGGGGTCGGGCCTCCCACAAAAGCAGCCGGTGCACACCTACCCCGTGGGAGGCGCGCCCTCGCGGCGATGCGGTTTCCGGCGGCCTGCCGTGAAGCTCAAGAGCATCGCCCCGAGGTCGGGCCTCCCACAAAAGCAGCCGGTGCACACCTACCCCGTGGGCGCGCCCTCGCGGCGATGCAGGCCGCAGGCCTGCCCAAAGCACCGCCCCGGGTCTGCCCTCCTGCAAAAGCACCCTATACACCCCCGAGCCCAGACTTCCCTGAAGCCAACGCCATACCTGTGAAACCGTCTGCATCTGCCCGTGCAAGCCTTCCTGACCGCCATGATAAACTCCGCCGTTTTGCGCCAGATCCACTCGATGCCAGGAATCCCGATGTTCACGGCGACCCTGCTTGTTCATCCTCACGCTGACTGCCACGGATAGGCCCGCATGCGACTGAAAAGCATCAAACTCGCCGGTTTCAAGTCCTTCGTCGATCCCACCACCGTCAGCTTTCCGAGCAACATGGCCGCGGTGGTCGGGCCCAATGGCTGCGGCAAGTCCAACATCATCGATGCGGTGCGCTGGGTGATGGGTGAAAGCTCGGCGAAGAACCTGCGCGGCGAGTCGATGACCGACGTCATCTTCAATGGCTCCAACACGCGCAAGCCGGTGACCCAGGCGAGCATCGAGCTGATCTTCGACAATGCGGACGGCAGCCTCACCGGCGAATACGCGGCCTTCGCCGAAATCTCCATCCGTCGCCGGGTCACCCGCGACGCGCAGAACACCTACTTTCTCAACGGCGTGAAGTGCCGCCGGCGCGACATCACCGACATCTTCCTAGGCACCGGCCTCGGCCCGCGCAGCTACTCGATCATCGAGCAGGGCATGATCTCCAAGCTGATCGAGGCCAAGCCGGAGGACCTGCGCAACTTCATCGAGGAAGCCGCCGGCATCTCCAAGTACAAGGAGCGTCGGCGCGAGACCGAGAACCGCATCCGCCGCACCCACGAGAACCTGGCGCGCCTGACCGACCTGCGCGAGGAGCTGGAGCGCCAGCTCGAGCGCCTGCACCGCCAGGCGCAGTCGGCGGAGAAATACCAGGAATACAAGGCCGAGGAGCGCCAGCTCAAGGCGCAGCTCTCGGCCCTGCGCTGGCAGGCGCTGAACGAACAGGTCGGCCAGCGCGAGCAGGTCATCGGCGACCAGGAAGTGGCCTTCGAGGCGCTGGTGGCCGAACAGCGCAATGCCGACGCCAGCATCGAGCGCCTGCGCGACGGCCATCACGAACTGTCCGAGCGCTTCAACCAGGTGCAGGGTCGCTTCTATTCGGTCGGTGGCGACATCGCCCGCGTCGAGCAGAGCATCCAGCATGGCCAGCAACGCCTGCGCCAGCTGCAGGACGACCTGCGCGAGGCCGAGCAGGCGCGCCTGGAAACCGAATCACACCTGGGCCATGACCGCACGCTGCTGGCGACCCTGGGCGAAGAACTGGCCATGCTCGAGCCCGAACAGGAGCTGGCCGGCGCGGCCGCCGAGGAATCCGCCGCCCAACTGGAAGAAGCGGAAACGGCGATGCAGGCCTGGCAGGAGCAGTGGGAGCGTTTCAACCACAACAGCGCCGAACCGCGCCGTGCCGCCGAGGTGCAGCAGTCGCGCATCCAGCAGCTGGAGCAGAGCCTCGAACGGCTGGCCGAGCGCCAGCGGCGGCTGGATGACGAACGCGCCTTGCTGGCCGGTGATCCCGAGGATGCGGCAATGCTCGAACTCGGCGAGCAACTCGCCGCCAGCGAGCTGAACCTGGAAGAACTGGCCGCCGCCGGCGAAGCGCTCAACGAGCGCCTGGAGCAATTGCGCGAACGCCTGCAGCAGGCGACCCGCACGCAGCAGCAACTGCAGGGCGAGCTGCAGCGCCTCAATGGCCGCATCGCCTCCCTGGAAGCCCTGCAGCAGGCGGCGATGGACCCCGGCAAGGGCGTTGCCGAGTGGCTGCGCAAGCAGAATCTGCAGCAGCGTCCGCGCTTGGCCGAGGGCCTGCGGGTCGAGCCGGGCTGGGAGCTGGCGGTGGAAACCGTGCTCGGCGCGGACCTGCAGGCGGTGTTGCTGGACGATTTCTCGAACATCCAACTGGACGATTTCGACCAGGGCGAGCTGCACCTGGCCGCCCCGGGCAGCGCCGGCGCGCGGCGTCCGGGCAGTCTGCTCGACAAGGTCGAGTCGCGGCTCGACCTGGCGCCCTGGCTGGGCCAGGTCCGGCCGGTTGAATCGCTGGAGCAGGCACTGGCCGCGCGCCCGGGGCTGGCCGAGGACGAAAGCCTGATCAGCCGCGACGGCTACTGGGTCGGCCGGCATTTCCTGCGGGTGCGCCGGGCCAGCGAGGCGGAATCCGGATTGCTCGCCCGTGGCCAGGAACTGGAACGCCTGCAGGCCGAGCGCGCGGAGCGCGAAGCCGGCCTGGAGGCGATCGAACAGGACATCGCCAGCCTGCGCGAGGCCCATTCGCGCCTGGAGGAAGAACGCGAAGAGCAGCGCCGCCGCCAGCAGGACGAGGCGCGCCAGCAGGGCGAACTCAAGGCACAGCTTTCGGCCGGGCAGGCACGGCTGGAGCAGCTGGCCTTGCGCCGCCGACGGCTCGACGAGGAGCAGGCCGAGCAGGCCGAGCAGCGCGAGATCGAGACCGAACAGCTGGGCGAGGCGCGCCTGCACCTGCAGCAGGCGCTGGATGCCATGGCCCTGGACACCGAACAGCGCGAAACCCTGCTCGCCAGCCGCGACGGCATCCGCGAACAGCTCGACCACATCCGCCAGGAAGCGCGGCAGCACAAGGACCATGCGCACCAGCTGGCGCTGCGCGTCGGCTCGCTCAAGGCCCAGCACGATTCCACCCGGCAGGCGCTGGAGCGCCTGGAGCAGCAGTTCGAGCGTGTCATCGAGCGCCGCGAGCAGCTCAGCCTCAACCTGGAGGAGGGTGAGGCGCCGCTGGAAGAACTGCGCATGAAACTCGAGGAGCTGCTCGAGCGGCGCATGGGCGTCGAGGACGAACTCAAGCATGCGCGTCTGGCGCTGGAAGACGCTGATCGCGAACTGCGCGACGCGGAGAAGCGGCGTACCCAGGCCGAACAGCAGGCGCAACTGCTGCGTGGCCAACTGGAGCAACAGCGCCTGGGCTGGCAGGAGCTGAGTGTCAGGCGCAAGGCGCTGCAGGACCAACTGCACGAGGATGGCTACGACCTGCACGGCGTGCTCGCCACGCTGCCGGCCGAAGCCAGCGAGCAGGCCTGGGACGCCGAACTGGAACGCCTGGCCCAACGCATCCAGCGCCTCGGGCCGATCAACCTGGCGGCGATCGACGAGTACCAGCAGCAGTCCGAGCGCAAGCGCTATCTCGATGCGCAGAACGACGACCTGGTCGAGGCGCTGGATACGCTGGAAAACGTCATCCGCAAGATCGACCGCGAAACCCGCAACCGTTTCAAGGAAACCTTCGATCAGATCAACAGCGGATTGCAGGCGCTTTTCCCGAAAGTATTCGGCGGCGGCAACGCCTATCTGGAACTTACCGGGGAAGATCTACTCGATACCGGGGTGGCGATCATGGCGCGCCCGCCCGGAAAGAAGAACAGCACCATTCATCTGCTTTCCGGGGGTGAGAAAGCACTGACCGCGCTGGCGCTGGTATTTGCCATATTCCAGCTCAATCCGGCGCCGTTCTGCATGCTCGACGAAGTCGATGCACCGTTGGACGATGCCAACGTCGGCCGTTATGCGCGACTGGTGAAGGAAATGTCTGCGACCGTGCAATTCATCTATATCACCCATAACAAGATCGCGATGGAAATGGCCGATCAGTTGATGGGCGTGACCATGCACGAGCCCGGTTGCTCCCGTCTGGTTGCGGTCGACGTGGAACAGGCGGTGGCCTTGGCCGAAGCTAGGATTAAAGCCAGCGAATTGAGTGTTTTTGATACAAGGAAGGCCATAAAAAGAGAACTACCGCACGGTGCAAATGTACCGTTCGTCGTGCTAGCTTAGAGCACAATTTTTGCGATGCGCTGAAGCGGTCCCAGGTGACGGCTTGTTGCGTCTTTATCATCGGATTCAGAGGTCAATGCATTAATGGATATCGGTCTGCGCGAGTGGCTGATTGTCATCGGCATCATTGTCATCGCCGGCATTCTGTTCGACGGCTGGCGCCGCATGCGCGGTAGCAAGGGCAAATTGAAGTTCAAACTGGACCGCAGCCTTTCCAATCTTCCCGACATCGATGAAAACAACGAACTCCTCGGTCCGGCGCGTGTGGTCAACCGCGATCACGAGCCCTCGCTGGACGAGGGCGACATGCCCGCCATGAATGCCCGGGAGTCGAACAAGAAGCGCCGCCACGACGAGCCCTATCAGGGCGACCTGCAGCTCAGCACCGACGAGCCCGTACCGACCTGCTCGATCCGGTGGTCGGTGACGACGATGAAGCCGAGGAGGCGCCGCAGAAGGAGCAGGCCCCCGTCGAGGAAGTGCTGGTCATCAACGTCATTGCCCGCGACCCGCATGGCTTCCGTGGGCCGGCGTTGCTGCAGAACATTCTGGAGAGCGGCCTGCGCTTCGGCGAGATGGACATCTTCCATCGCCACGAGAGCATGGCCGGCAATGGCGAGGTGCTGTTTTCCATGGCCAACGCGGTCAAGCCCGGCACCTTCGACCTGGACGACATCGATCATTTCACCACGCCGGCCGTGAGCTTCTTCCTCGGCCTGCCTGGTCCGCGCCATCCGAAGCAGGCCTTCGATGTCATGGTCGCCGCTGCCCGCAAGCTGTCCCAGGAGCTCAACGGCGAGCTCAAGGACGACCAGCGCAGCGTGCTCACCGCCCAGACCATCGAGCACTACCGCCAGCGTATCGTCGAGTTCGAGCGCCGGCAGATGACCCTCAAGCGCTGAGCGTCCTCGTCCTGCAGGAGCACCTGGGGCGCCAGGTCCTTGCTGGCGAACCGTTATCCTGCAGCGGGCCCGGTGATCGCCGGCAAGCCGGCTCCTGCAGCGCCTTCAGGCTCGAAAGCATCGCCCCGAGGTCGGGCCTCCCACAAAAGCAACGAGCAACCAGCGAACCCCGTGGGAGGCGCGCCCTCGCGGCGATCGCAGGCCGCAGGCCTGCCGCTCTTCCACATCGAGCCCCCGAAAACCCTGGAAGGCAGCACATACCTGCCGCCAATTCCGTAATCGGCTAAAATCCCGCGCCTCCCTATCAACCAAGCGCGCTGATACTGTCTGAATCAGCATTGCCACAGCCACGGCTTCGCCATATGCCTTCCGCCCAAACCGCTGCCGAGCGCATCGCCGAACTGCGCAGCGAAATCGACGCTCACAACTACCGCTACTACGTCCTCGACGAGCCCAGCGTTCCGGATGCCGAGTACGACCGGCTGTTCAACGAGCTGAAGGCGCTGGAGGCCGAGCACCCGGAGCTGGTCACGCCCGAGTCGCCGACCCAGCGAGTAGGCGGCGAGGCCTTGACGGCATTCGGCCAGGTGCGCCATGAAGTGCCGATGCTCAGCCTTGGCAATGCCTTCCAGGAGCAGGACCTGATCGATTTCGATCGCCGCGTGCGCGAAGGGCTGGACCTGCCATCCGGCGACCTGTTCGGCGATGGCGCGCAGGTCGAATACAGCTGCGAACCCAAGCTCGACGGCCTGGCCGTGAGCCTGCTCTACGAGAACGGCCACCTGGTGCGTGGCGCCACCCGCGGCGACGGCAGCACCGGCGAGGACATCAGCGCCAACGTGCGCACCGTGCGTAACATTCCGCTCAAACTGCATGGCACTGGCTGGCCGGCGGTGCTCGAAGTGCGCGGTGAAATCTACATGCCCAAGGCCGGCTTCGAAGCGCTCAATGCGCGACAGCTGGAAAGCGGCGGCAAGCCCTTCGCCAATCCGCGCAACGCGGCGGCGGGCAGCCTGCGGCAACTCGATTCGAAGATCACCGCTGGCCGCCCGCTGGAGTTGTGTGCCTATGGCGTGGGGCGCAGCGACGGTGAACTGCCGGATACCCATATCGGCATCCTCAAGGCGCTCAAGGGCTGGGGATTGCCTATCAGTCGCGAATTGACGCTGGCCAGGGGCGTTGCCGAATGCCGGGCCTATTACCAGTCCATCGGCGAGAAGCGCGACGCGCTGCCCTACGAGATCGACGGTGTGGTGTTCAAGGTGAATTCGGTGCGCCAGCAGCGCGAACTGGGGTTCCGTGCGCGCGAGCCGCGCTGGGCCATCGCCCATAAATTCCCTGCGCGCGAAGAAATTACCGAGCTGCTCGGTGTGGAATTCCAGGTCGGCCGCACTGGCGCCATCACCCCGGTGGCGCGGCTGAAGCCGGTGCAGGTAGCAGGCGTCACCGTCTCCAATGCCACCTTGCACAACATGGACGAAGTGGCGCGCCTGGGCGTGATGATCGGCGACACCGTGATCGTGCGGCGTGCCGGCGACGTGATCCCGCAGATCCTCGGCGTGATCGTCGAGCGCCGCCCGGCCGATGCCCGCGCCGTGCACGTCCCCGAGCATTGCCCGGTGTGCGGCTCGGCAGTCGAGCGCACCCAGCTGATCAAGCGCAGCAAGGGCCGCGAGTCGGTCAGCGAAGGCTCGATCTACCGCTGCGTGGGCCGCCTGGCCTGCCAGGCCCAGCTCAAGCAGGCGATCATCCACTTCGTCTCGCGCCGCGCGATGGATATCGACGGGCTGGGCGACAAGATCGTCGAGCAACTGGTCGACAAGGGACTGGTCAATTCGCCGGCGGATCTCTATTGCCTGACGCCTGAACAGGTCATCGAGCTGGAAGGCTTCGCCGAGGTTTCCACGCGCAACCTGCTCAACGCCATCGACGCGAGCCGCAAGCCCAGCCTCGCACGCTTCATCTACGCCCTGGGCATACCTGACGTTGGCGAGGAAACCGCCAAACTGCTGGCGCGGGCGCTGGGGTCGCTGGAACGCATCGGCCGTGCGCTGCCCGACGTGCTCGTCTACCTGCCCGATGTAGGGCTCGAGGTGGCGCACGAGATCCACAGCTTCTTCGAGGACGAGCACAACCGTTCGGTGATCGAGTTGCTGCGAAAGCGTGGCGTAGAGCTGCAGGAGGAGGGCGAGGTACATCCCGAATTCACCGCTTGCGCAACCCTGGCCGGCCTGCTCGACAGACTGAACATTCCCTTCATCGCCAGCACCGGCGCGCAGCGCCTGGCCGACCGTTTCGCCAGCCTGGAAGCGATCATCGCCGCCGACTGGCTCGACCTGCGCCAGGTCGAACGCCTCACCGAAAAGGCCGCACGCTCACTGCGCGACTATTTCGACAACCCCGAGAACGCCGAACGTGCCCGCAATATCGAGGCTCAGCTACGTGAATTCGGCATGCATTGGGGCAGCGCGAAGAAGACCGCCGAAGGCCTGCCGCTGGCCGGCCAGACCTGGGTGCTGACCGGCACCCTCGAAGCCATGAGCCGCGACGAAGGCAAGGCCCGCCTGGAAGCCCTGGGCGCCAAGGTCGCCGGCTCCGTTTCGGCGAAGACCACCTGCGTCGTGGCAGGCCCGGGCGCTGGCTCGAAACTGACGAAGGCCAACGAGCTGGGACTTGCCGTGCTGGACGAGGCGGCGTTTCTCGAGCGGTTGGTGCAGTTGGAAGAAGTTTAGGTGGTTGAGCTGATCACTAGGTTGGATTGTGCAGTGACGAAGCTCAACGATGCTGCTCACTCCACCGAGAGCGGATCAGTCGCCGAAAAAAGCTCCGCGCTTATGGCTCAGGGTCAATTTATCCCATGGCCGTGCAGTCACCATTAGTAATCCGGGGCATCATACGAGCAGTGCGTAAGTTGCTGTCGCTTCGGTAGCGATGATGCCATTGGCATGAGGCAGTGATCAACCTATCCCCTGTCGCCTCTGTTCGGCAAGCATGTCTACGACAGCATGAAATCCTCGTTGATGAAAATGGACTATCCGTTGCGTGTGCAGGGGTGAATTGCCGAGTACGCATATTCCGTGGCGCAGAATCTGGCCCAGCAAGGGCCCACCGGCAGTAGCATGGTCGATCAAATCGACAGAGCGGCACGGATTGTCCATAGCTTCCTTGATGTCCTTTGTTGGCATGTTTCGTGCCTATCAATCGTGTGCGTCAATTAAAGGGCATCTCAGGCGGAGTGACTTAGTGTTTAGCGATGAATCCATTTTTATATTTGGATGCACCGGCCCGTTTGAACGCGCAAGGGGTCAATGCCTGCTGAAAAAGTTTAAACATAAATGCGTAGTAATCTTTTCAGCAGTACGAGATGCAACAGAAGTTCAATGCCCTGCGCGCGTTACTTTCTCGGCAGCGTATGGTGCCGGCGTCCGACATACCAGTACAGGCTGCTTCTTCCTGCCGAGCAGCCGACATCTACGCGGTGGAAATGCGCGAAGGACCGCATCCGCACTCGCTCAAGGCGTCGAACACTTGGTCTGCTTGCGCCGGCATGGAGGCCGCTGAGGCTTTGTGCTGGGGCGCCACTTAAATATCCACTGATCCTTTCTGGATACTGATATGACCCTACAACCGTTGAACGAGAAAGACTGGAGTGCCACTCACCTAGTATTGTCCGAGCGGCCACAACTCTTCGATAACCCCGGTGTTGCGCGCCTGCGTCGGGCTGTGGAGGACAGCTTTGCCGCACGCCATCTTGCAGGGCGCGAGGTTGCCGAGGCTGCTCCAGGGGTTCGCGGGGCTTGGGAGGCTATTCGTGCCTTCGCGGCGATACCTGCACTGGGTAATCTGGGGCAACTGCTGGACTTCTGTACCGAAGGTCTCAAGCCCGAAGGGCGCATGGTTCTAGATCTACGCTCACCAAGCCACTGGCAGGCTGCTTTCGGTGATTCGCCTACTGCTTGGCCTGAGAACATCCGTGACGATCCTTCCGTGGCTCTCTGTTCGCCTGCTACCTTACTCGCCGCTGCAGATGCACGTGGCTTGAGCTTGGTGGCGCTGGAGCCCTATGGCGGTATTTGGGATAACGCATTGCTCTACTTGCGTTTGGAGCACCCTCTAAAGTGGCTGCGTCTGTTGTCTTGGCTCGACAGTGATGAGACCTTCTTCGAATTGGCCTTACTGCTGGAACAGCAAGTGCTGGCGAGGCTGGGAACCTCGCTCAGTGGGCGCTACTTAGTCGCCTTGGCGAAGCGCAGAGATCCTGCCGGTAATGCCGCTTGGGCCGAAGTGCTGGCTGCCCGCGAGACGGTTCTTGCCGACTCGTCTCTGACTGGTATTGAGGGGCTCCTCCAACAGCGCCCGAATGCCTTTGCCATCGGTACGGCGGGACTGCTTAGCTCTCTACGTACCCGACATTTCCTGTTCCTCCTACAGCAAGCCCTTGCATTCCATCGTCCAGATTTCGCTTTCGAGCAATGGCTGGTTCCCCAGGTTACCGAGCAATTGCGACGATGGCAGCAAGCTCAGTCTATTGATGCTCGGAACATGGCCATCACCCGAGGCTGGATGGTGGAGCAGTCGCAGCGGCTGCGTCAGGGCGTGGACTTGGTCTCGGGCCTGGAATACCACTTGGCTACTGCGCTGTTGCGCGACTACTTCAAGACCCATAGCGGAGTTAGTTCGTGAAAAGTCCTGCAATAGTTAGCTTTCTCTGGGAGTCTCAGCTGGGAGTCCTTCGAGAGTTCTTTAAGCGCAACGGTTCGATCACCATCGTCACCCTAACCCCATACGTGACTCAGAGCTTGGTAGAACTGGTGAAGGAGGTTGGCGGCGCCCTCTTCATTATGGATCGAGAACTGAGCAACACGGGTGCTCAAAATGCGCGTGCCGAATGGGAAGCCCTCCGCCAGATCTACGGTCAGTATTTGGAGAAGATGCTACCTGCCGTTCTGGCAACTGAGCAGAGTGATACCTTGGCAAATATTATCGGCTCCCGACTGGACGCCGAATTACCGATGTTGATGACATTGCTTCATGGTTTGGATTTGGCCCAGCAGAACTATGATCTGTGTTTGATGGTTAGTAACGAGGACGTGATGCCGATGGCCAAGGTGGCCATGCATTGGGCCAGGGCTCAGAACATTCCTTCTTTGCACCTATCCCATGCTTTGGCTCTGAACGATCCCTATACCGTGCATTCGCAACTGGTAGCGGATATCCATGCTGTCTATGGGCAGCGAGGTCTAGAAGGATATCTGGACTATGGTGTGCCAGCAGAACGCATGCGAGTTACTGGCAATCCGGCCTGGGACAAGTTCTCTAAACTGGCCAATGAGCGAGCAACACACGAGGCTGAGTTGCGGAAGCGGCATGGATTGCGGGATGGTGAACCTATCGTAGTGTTCGGCACCACTTGGGCCTCTAGTCTCACCGCCCATGGTGATGAGCGTATCTTTGGGCAAACGGTAGGCCAGTTCATTGATGCTTGTGAGGCTCTGCACGATGCGGGCTTGAGTTTTAATCCCGTTATTAAGGATCGACCACCGAACTTCCATTTCGGCGAGCGGCGTTTCAAGGAGTTGCTAGTTGAGCATGGTGCAGATCCGCACCGTTATTTCTACTTAATAGAAGATGGCCCGCTTTGGGCGGCCTGTGCCGACGTACTGGTGGCAGTGGACTCCAACTATTGTGTCGAGGCGCTGCTATGCGGTACCCCTGCGATTAACCTGCATCATCCGGCCAACACTTTATTCGGCCCCTGCTATGACGCAAATTCTGGTGTTCTGGACGTGGAAGCTTCTGAACTGGGTGAGGCAGTCCAGAGGCTGTTGCAGGATGTATCCTTTCGTAAGTGGCAGCAGGTAAAGGCTGCCAGCCGAGCACCCTATTTCAACTTGGGGATCGATGGCATGGCCACGGCCCGGGTGGCCGAGTTGATGAGTGAGATGTCCGTTGGATTGGTATCTAGACCGTCGGCCTCGCTTAATTACTGGCTGGAGAGCCGTGCCCCCACACCGATTCAGGAACGGCTGATCGAGAATTATGTACGGGGCAACAGTGGTGGCCCAACAGTATGCATCTTTGTGCTTGATCTGGTTGGTGATTCGGTCGGGCTGATGAGTACAATTAAAAGCCTGAATGCGAAAGATCATATTTGTATCGAGTTGAAGATCGTGGCATTGAGCGTTGGTGGCGCCGCGGATGTGCTTCTGTCGCCTGATATTCATCTGGTAGAGGTTGATAAAGAAAGTTACATAGATGCACTCAATGATCAACTGGCGGCTGCGACTGGCTTTGATTGGGTAATGATGGTCAAGGCAGGCGAGGAGTTCACCTCGAGTGGCCAACTTATCGCGCAGCTGGAACTCGTGCAGACACCCGATTGCCGAGCCATCAGCTTCGATGAAATCTATCGGCAGGATGACGCCCTTGGCGCCGCTTGTCGTCCTTCTTTCAATCTGGACTATCTACTCAGTTTTCCCGCTGGCATGGCGCGGCACTGGTTGTTTCGGCGCGAGGCCGTGCTTGAAGTTGGCGGTTTCGATCCTTCCTTGAAAGAAGCTCTGGAGTTGGACCTTATCCTGCGCCTGGTCAATCAGGGCGGCTTGGCTGGATTGGGGCATATTTCCGAGCCTTTGCTGATCACGGATATACCAGCCCTGGCCAATGTCGAGGACGAGCGTCAGGCAATCGTTCGTCATTTGCAGGCGCGTGGTTACTCCAATGCTCAGGTAACGGCAGCCAAACCTGGCCGCTACCACTTGGAATACAAGCACGCTGGTAGTCCTGTGGTATCGATACTGATCCCGGCAGGTGCTCATTTGAGCAGGCTGCAGCGCTGCCTCGAGGGGGTGTTGGGAAGCACGACCTACCAGGCGTTCGAGGTTCTGTTGATCGAGAGCCACCCGCAGGATCAGGCGGTACACGAGTGGTTGCTGGCCCTGACGGGACTGCAGGAGGCCAAGCTGAGGGTCGTTCAGCCTGCGAGTCGGAATATGGCAGCGATGTTGAACCAGGCGGTTAATCAAGCTTCGGGTGATTATCTGCTGTTCTTGGCACCCGACACGGCAATTGTCGAAGAAGACTGGTTGGACAATCTGCTCAACCATGCCCAACGGGCTGAAGTGGGCGGGGTAGGGGGTAGGCTGCTGACGCCAGACGGCAAGATCGCCCAGGCGATGCAGATTCTCGGATTGCAGGGGCCATTGGGCGATCCGTACGTTGGTGAAAAACTCGACGAACCGGGATATATGCAGCGCTTGCAGGTGGATCAGAACGTCAGCGCATTGAGTCAGGATTGCCTGATGCTTCCGCGCGATCTGTATGTCCAGCTGGAAGGATTGGATGAGGAGGGGATTCCCTTACCTTACGCAATGACGGATCTATGTCTGCGAATCCGGGAGGCTGGATACTTGCTGGTGTGGTCTCCAAGCGTGCAATTGATGCTCGACCGCCAAGAATCTACCGAGGTAACCGCACAGCAACAGGATGCCATGTATGCCAAGTGGCTGCCGCAGCTGGCACGTGATCCTTCCTACAACCCCAATTTCTCCTTGGTGCAACCGGGCGGCTTCAAGCTGGCAGATACGCAGATTTCCTGGCGACCGCTGGATATCTGGCGTCCATTACCTGTGGTGCTTGCCCATCCGGCCGATACCATGGGTTGCGGACATTATCGTGTCATGCAGCCATTCAATGCCCTGCGTGAGGCGGGAATGGTCGACGGTGCGCTGTCAGTTGGCTTGATGCACGTCGTGGACCTGGAGCGCTACAACCCCGATGCCGTGATCCTGCAACGGCAAATCGGTGAAGAGCGCCTGGAGGCCATGCGACGGATCAAGGCGTTTTCCCAGGCATTCAAGGTCTACGAGCTGGATGACTACCTACCGAACCTGCCGATGAAGAGCGTCCATCGTCAACATATGCCTAAGGATATCGTCAAGTCCTTGCGCCGTGGTTTGTCCTATGTGGATCGCTTCGTTGTTTCTACGGATGTGATGGCGGAGGCGTTCGCCGAATTCCATCCGGATATTCATGTGGTGAAGAATCGGCTTGATCCGCGTTGGTGGGGCGGGTTGTCAACGGGTGCTCGTCGAACTTCCAGTAAGCCTCGTGTCGGCTGGGCGGGTGGCGCTAGCCATACGGGCGATCTGGAGATGATTGTCGATGTGGTCAAGGAGCTGGCGGATGAAGTGGAATGGGTGTTCTTCGGCATGTGCCCGGAGAAGCTGAAACCTTATATCCATGAGTTCCACGAAGGAGTAGCGATAGAGCGTTACGCCAAAAAGCTGGCCAGTCTGAATCTTGACCTGGCACTGGCGCCGGTCGAGCAGAACCTGTTCAACGAATGCAAGAGCAACCTGCGTTTGCTGGAATATGGCGCCTGCGGTTTCCCGGTGATCTGTAGCGACGTGCGTTGCTATCAGGATGGTTTGCTGCCGGTAATGCGGGTGAAGAACCGCTTCCGTGATTGGATGGATGCGATCTGGGCCCATATCAACGACCTCGATGCAGCGGCCAAGGCCGGGGACGAGCTGCGTGCTGCTGTGCTGGCTGGATGGATGCTCGAAGGGGAGAGTCTCGAAGCCTGGCGTAAGGCGTGGCTGCCGGACTAAGCCTGTGCGAGGGTAACGCAGCGTAGAGCGGAAGCTATGCCGGTTCGCTAATCGGCATGGCTCTTGGCAGGCGTTCTCGGGCCAATGATCGAAATCGTCCCTAAATCCGTTCGATGTGACCGCGCACAGCAGAGCGCTCATTCTACCGAACGGCTTCCACGGCGCAGGCTGGTGCTCCATTTATCCCGGCTGAACACTCCACGCTGCCCACCTGGCTATGAAGCAGAAGCCGTAGCCTCTTCGGGACGAGGCTTTGTTCTCAGGTTTTTTGTCGGTCTGCCGAAAAGCTGTGCGGGGCGGCTGTGCAGGCATTCGGGGAAGTCAAGGGTGAAGGAAAATTTTTCTCGCTACCCCCTAAAGCTTTCGATACCGACGCCGACATAACTCTCGAATGCGAACTTTATGGGTGCCTGGGTATGTCCCTCCCCAAGGTCGCACACTCAGGCAAACAAGCTAGGTCCGATGGAGGACAAA
Organism: Pseudomonas sp. BAY1663; assembly: GCF_000582595.1. Taxonomy (NCBI): domain Bacteria; kingdom Pseudomonadati; phylum Pseudomonadota; class Gammaproteobacteria; order Pseudomonadales; family Pseudomonadaceae; genus Pseudomonas; species Pseudomonas sp. BAY1663. The sequence goes on along the minus strand of NZ_AZSV01000003.1, from coordinate 5,289 downwards.
CATCATGGCTTTGACCGTCAACACTAACGTTGCTTCCCTGAACACTCAGCGCAACCTCAGCAACTCCGCCAACGCGTTGCAAACCACCATGCAGCGCCTGTCCACCGGTAGCCGTATCAACAGCGCCAAGGACGATGCCGCCGGTCTGCAGATTTCCAACCGCTTGGGCAGTCAAATCAGTGGTCTGAATGTTGCGGTCAAGAATTCCAACGATGGTATTTCCATGGCGCAGGCTGCTGAAGGTGCCTTGCAGCAGTCGACCAACATTCTGCAGCGTATGCGTGATTTGTCCCTGCAGGCGGCCAATGGCTCCAACAGTGACTCCGAACGCACTGCACTGAATGATGAAGTCACTCAGTTGAAGAAAGAATTGGACCGCATCAGCAACACCACCACCTTTGGTGGGCGTCAGTTGCTGGATGGCTCGTTCGGTGTGGCAAGTTTCCAGGTGGGCGCTGCTGCCAATGAGATCATCAGTGTCGGTATCGACGAAATGAGTTCGAAATCGCTCACTGGTACTTACTACGAAGGGAGTTTTGGTTCCGGGGCTACGGTGGCCAGTGGTAGTAGTATTAGTGCCGGTGAAGAGACTATTGATATTGTCCTCTCTAAGGCTGATGGCACTACAGAAACGAAGTCCGTAAAAGTTTCCTTTAAAGAAGGGGATACTGCGGAAGATGCGACGAATAGAATCGCTGCAGCTATCAACGATGCAAACGTTGGTATTGGTATCCTGAAGAACAGTGACGATGAATTGACTGTCATTACTAAAGGTAATGGCGCGACTGGCAGTGGGGCCGCCTCTGTACTGGCCTCCGTAACGATGGCTTCCGGAGGAAGCACTGGGGTGAACTGGGCTGGTATTGCCAGCGGTTCTGCTCCTGCCAAAGTAGACAGTGCTAATGATGCAAACACCATCAAGGAAATTGATATCAGTAGTGCGGCTGGGGCGCAGTCTGCCGTCTATATCATCGACGATGCCATCAAGCAGATCGACTCCCAGCGTGCCGAGCTCGGTGCGGTGCAGAACCGTTTCGAGAACACTATCGCCAACCTGCAGAACATCGGCGAAAACGTCTCGGCAGCGAAAGGCCGTATCCAGGATACTGACTACGCCGCCGAAACCGCTGCACTGAGCAAGAACCAGATCCTGCAGCAGGCCGGTACCGCGATCCTGGCCCAGGCCAACCAGCTGCCGCAGGCGGTGCTGAGCCTCCTGCAGTAAGCTGAACAGGTAAGTCTGCAATAACTGCGGGAGGAAGTGCTTGGGCGCTTCCTCCCGTTTTGCCGTTGCGAGGTGACGAAAATGGATATTGCGCTTTCGGCTCAACTGCCTGCTGTTGCTACCGCTGTTCAGGCGCAGGGGCAACAGCTGACTGGGTCGCGAGGAGTGGCCGACAGGCAAGGCGATGCCCAGGTTGCTGGTAAGGCTGCTTCATCCGAGCAGCAGGTTGTTACGGTTGCATCGCTCGGGGAGGCTGTGTCGAGCATCAAGGATTTCGTGCAAAGCATCCGCCGCGATCTGAATTTCGATCTGGATGACTCCACAGGCAAGATGGTGGTCAAGGTGACGGACTGCGCCACGGGCGAAGTGGTGCGGCAGATTCCGACTGAAGAAGCGCTGCGTCTGGCCGAAAACCTGGAAGAGGCCCGCAGCCTGTTGTTCAAGGCGCAAGCGTAGCGGCGCGTTTCTTGCTGTCGTTAAGTTTTGGCTTTCAAGCGTCAACCCTATGACGAGGTGGTGAAGATGGCAGGTATCACAGGCATTGGTTCAGGCATGGACATCGATGCGATGGTCGGTGCATTGGTCGCTGCGGAAAAGGCTCCGAAAGAAGCGCAACTGACCCGCCTGGAGACTGCGACTACGACCAAGATTTCCGCCTTGGGTACGCTGCGTACGGCCTTGAGCAGTTTCCAGACGGCGCTCAAGGGGCTGAATGACGTCAAGTTGTTCGAGAATCGTTCTGCCAAATCCTCCAATACGGATTTGCTGACGGCCACTGCCAGCAAGACCGCTCAGTCAGGTACCTACAGCGTCAAGATCGAACAGTTGGCGACGGGAAGCAAGACGGCTACCAAGGCCCTGGAAAGCGATTTCACGGCAGGCGCTGCCGGTACCTTGACGGTCAAGGTAGGCGATGGAGAGGGCATCGATGTCGAAATTGGCGAAGGCGCTTCGCTGACGCAGGTGAAGGACGCGCTGAATACGGCCCTCAAGGATTCCGGCGTTACCGCCAACCTGCTTACCGACCCCAGCACAGGCAAGACTCGTCTGGTGATGTCTTCTACCAATACGGGGGAGGGCAAGGACGTTTCGATCAGTACTAGTGCAGGGTTGGACGCGTTTGCCATCGATACTGGAAGCGATGCGACCGCGGAGGTGGGCGGGGTTCTGGAGCGTGCGCAGAATGCCAAGTTCACCATCGATGGTCTGGCACTGCAAAGCGCGACCAACAAGGTGGAAGGCGCTATTCCCGATGTAACGTTGAATCTGGTTGCGACGGACAAGGACAAGACCGTCACGGTTACGGTTGCCCAGGACCAGGATGGCGTTACCGCCAACATCAAGAAGTTCGTCGATGCCTACAACAACCTGATCAAGACGACCAATTCACTGACCAAAGTGACCAAGGTGGGCGAAGATGGTCAGCCACTGACTGGTGGATTGGTCGGCGATTCCAGCGTTCGCAGCATTCTATCCGGTATCCAGAACGAGCTGATTTCGGTGGGGGGGAGCGATGGCGTGCGGATGTTGGCCGATCTCGGCATCACTACCCAGAAGGACGGTACGCTGGCGATCGATAACGATAAGCTGAAAACTGCGCTCGAGAAGAATTTCGATGCCGTCGGGGGCTTCTTCACGGGTGAAACCGGTTTGATGAATCGGCTCAATAACCGGGTCGACGGCTTCAACCAGACCGGTGGCATCCTGGCGCAGCGGGTTTCCGGACTGGAGGCGACCAATGCTGACATCAAGGCCCAGCGGGAAAAGCTGAACCTGCGGATCGAATCGATGACGACCCGTCTTTATTCCCAGTTCAACGCGATGGATACGCTGGTCGCTCAGTTGTCCAATACCAGCAGCTGGCTGGAAAATACGCTTTCCAGCCTGCCAGGCGTCGTCAAGAAGAGCAGTAAGTAAGCGCTGTGTTCTGCCCTGACGACGCTTGCAGGGTGAGCCGGGCTGCGCTGCGCTTCGCTTCGCTTCAGCCACCGGGGCGGCAAGGGGCGGCAGGGCTGAAACCTTTGTCGATTGTCTGCTAAAGCTGCGTGGGTGAATGCCGATATAAAGGATAGTCCCGCCACATATCGGAGCAGAATTCCCATGTATGCCATGGCAGCCATGAAGCAGTATCAGTCCGTCAACACCAATGCACAGCTCGTGGATGCAAGCCCGCATCGCCTGATCCAGATGCTGATGGAGGGTGGGCTTACCCGTCTTGCCCAGGCGCGCGGTGCCATGGAGCGGGGCGATGTGGCCCTGAAGGGGACCCTGATCGGCAAGGCCATCGATATCGTCGGCGGACTGCGCGAGGCCTTGAACCAAGAGGCGGGTGGCGAGATTGCGGCTAACCTGGATAACCTCTATGCCTATATGGCTTCGCGGCTGATCGAGGCGAACCTGAAGAACGATTCGGCGATCATCGATGAAGTGGCCGGGTTGTTGCGGGAAGTGAAGTCCGGTTGGGATGGTATTGCCCAACACGGTTGATCATCATTGTGCGGGTATCCTGAAGCCTCCACCATCGACTCTTCGGAAAGGGCATATGCAACCAACTCTCCAGGCGCTTGCGTCTCTCCAGAATGCCCTGCGCGAGGCGCTGGTTCAGCAGGACTGGGCGGCTATAGGTGCGTTGGATGCACAATGTCGCGCATTGATAGGAGAGGCGGGTGCCAGCGATCCAGCCTGCGTGAACCGCTCGAGGAGCTGTCGCGGCTATATGCCGAACTGCAGCGGGCGGCGCGCGCCGAGCGTGAGCGGATTGCCGGCGAGTTGACCCGGCTCAATCAGTCGAAGCGGGTCGATCAGGCGTACAAGACGTTCGGCTGAACACCCGCGAGATCGTTTCACCACCGCTGGTGGAAAACGCTTTGCGGTTTCCACCCCGCGCGTCGCTTTTAGCGGTATTCGCACAAGTAGGCAGTATCCGCAGCCACTTTCAGCTGGAACTTGCTGTTCGCCGGTACGGTGAACTGGGTGCCGCTGGCGAAGGTTTCCCATTTGTCGCTGCCGGGCAGCTTGACGTCCAGGCTTCCGGCGATCACGTGCATCACTTCCAGCTGGCCTGTGCCGAACTCGTAGTCGCCTGCAGCCATCACGCCGATGGTGGCGGGGCCAGCTGCCATATCGAACGCGATGGATTTGACAGTGCCGTCGAAATACTCGTTGACCTTGAACATGCCGATTACCTGAGTGGGTAAAAAAGGGTGGCCAGTATGCCCAAGCGGTACGAGGGCGTCATCTGTCAGCTGAGCCCGGTGGCTTGATCGGTTGCTAGGCGCGGATGCTGACCAGGCTGAGCAGGTAGCCGTCGAACTCGGCGAACTGGCCTTCAAGTTCGGCGCCATGGCGCCAGGTGTCGGAAAGGTCGATCAGCAGGCGCAGGCGCGCATCGCCTTCGGGAGTGGTTGCGAGCAGTTCGGCATCCTGGAAGTAGAAGCGCTGCTGCACCAGCGGGTAGAGCGCCTTGAACAGGCTTTCCTTGAGCGAGAAGGTGCGTGTCACGAGGTGGGCACGTTCCTGGTCGGGCAGGGCGGCGTAGCCGTTCAGTTCGGCGGGGGTGAGGATTTCCCCGGCCAGGCGGTCGGCCCGCGCGCTGTTCAATACGCATTCGATATCCAGGCCCAGCCCGCGCCAGCGGTCGTTGCGCGCTGCGACGGCACCGGCCCAGCCGGCACCGTGGGTGATGGAGCCTACCATGCCGGCCGGCCACTGCGGTGAGCGATCTTCACCCACGGCCGGAATGCCGGGGAAGCCGGTCAACCGGCGTAGCGCTTCGCGGGCGCAGAGACGGCCGGCGAGGAATTCCGTCTGCCGTTTGCTGACGCCTTTCTGCTCGGGGATTTGCCAGCGGATGAAATCTTCGGGATCGAGCAAGGCCGGATCGAAACGCGTGCTCAACAGACACACTCCAGCCAGCGGCCGGGGGAGGGGCCAGTGGTCCGTTGGGGGCGTGCAGCAGAGCGGTAATGGAGGCTGGTCGTTCATGACGGCTATTTTGCCTCAAAGTGGCCTGAAAGCATCGCCCCGAGGTCGGGCCTCCCACAAAAGCGGCCGGTGCACCGGAA